>DASWNL010000050.1:0-26562 GCA_036399215.1 Abditibacteriaceae bacterium | reverse complement strand
AGTGGCAAAAGATGACGCCTGAGCAGCGCCGTGAGGCCTTGCTCAAAGCCATCGAGCAAACTTTGCGCGGCGGTTTGGATTGGATGAATGTGCGCGACAAGCCCACGCAAGACACCATTGTGGCTTTCGCTTTGGAACAGGAAAAAGCCCTGGAGCCAGTGCGCGCCAAGCATCGCAAAGTGGCCCAGGCCTTGTTAAATAATGCCCAGACCGATCAGCAAGTTGGCGTCTTGATGGAAGAGCTTTTGGTAGCTGAAGCCGAAGCCAGAGAAAAGCGAGACGCCGCCGTGATGGCCTTGGACAAGCAAATTGGTTTCTCCAAAAAGCCGCGTCTTTCGGCTTTTCTCTCGTTAGCCGGGCTGACCGGCGAGCAAACCGGCTTTATCGGCGGCGTTTTAGGCAATATCATGGGCAGCATAGCTAATATTGCCGCCGATGCGCCGCCCCAGATTCCGGTCAACCCGCCGGTCGTGAATAATTGAGAACAAAACGCCTGAGTTTTTAAAACTCAGGCGTTTTGATTTATTTCGGAAATAAGGGTGCTCTCTCAAGATAGTATGTGATATTGGCAAGCAATGGCCCGCTAAACAGAATCAACAGATTTATTCCTGATAATGCCAAGCCAAAATAAGAGAATTTCCAAATTCTGCGGCCTTGCTTTTCCATTGACGTGAAAATTTCATCATTGAGTTGCAATAGGACAAGAGCAATAATTGTAAGGCAAATCGTTGTCCCTATAAGTGATTCTGTTATCTCTCCAACAATTATGCTCTGTTCTGTTGGCTCATAGTCGCCGGCAGTTGATACGGTATGCCTTTCAGAATAGTCAAGAAGCATGAACAAGTAGCATATAAAACTGAGGGCAGTGCATGCAGAAACCGTGGAAACGGCCCAAATCCAGAGCCACACCTTTTCTTTTGCATTCATATTGTAATTGTCAAAAGTTGTAGCATCCAGGTCAGGCTGGATTTTGTGCGGAATTACGAGCGCGCATTATATTTCTGAATCAACTGCCAGGCGATTTCATCAATGGCTCCGTCTACACCTTCTCCTGCCACATTGGTGCAAATCACAACCGCGAAATTGCGGCGCGGTGCCAGCCACATCACGCTGTAGTTCATCGTGTTCGAGCCGTTGTGCATTAAGACGGTGCCATCGCCCCAACCGCGCTGCAAAGCTATCCAGCCCATCGCGTATTCGTTATCTTTGGCCGGGGGCGTGTGCAGTTTTTGAAACGATTTTTGGGAGAGCCAATCAAAGCCTTCGCGTTCGCCTTTTAAGTGAAACGCCGCAAAACGGGCTAAATCGCTAATGGAGCAATGCACAGTGCCACCCGGCCCAATCGCTGCCGGATTATCATCGCCAAGGCCCGGCGGCACTGGCTGGGGCTTGCCGTTCTTCAAAACATGTGCCCAAGGCTCTTGCGGATTCTCTTTGGTGGCGGGCGCACCGAAACCAGCAGAATTCATTTGCAAAGGCTCGAAAATCTGGGCGCGCAAGATGTTTTCAAAGGGTTGATTTAATTTTTCTTCGATGAGATGACCCACTAAGGCATAACCGGCATTGGAATATTCGTATTTTGTGCCGGGAGCATGAATCGGCTCGTGTTTGGTGAGTAATTCAGTAGCTAAATAAGCGCGCTGCTGACGAGGCGGCAGTTCTGCACGCTGCCAGATTCGCCCCCATAAGCCTTGTGCATTTAAATCTCCCGGCGCGCCGGCGCGATGTGATAGGAGTTGCTCTATGGTTACATCCTGCCAGGCTTTTTTCAGTTTTAGTTTGGGAAAGGCTTCCGCTAAAGTCGTTTTCCAGCGCAATGTGCCTTTTTCAATCAATTGGGCGGCTAAAGTTGCCGTCATGGCTTTGGTGCAAGAGCCGATGTGCCACTTGTCTTGTAGAGTCGCTTTTTCCGGCGCGCCCTGTTTGCGAACTCCGGCAACACCAGCAATGAAAACTTCACCATCTTTCACGACGGCTGCCGCCACACCAGGCAAAGCAGCTTTGGCACGATGCGTTTCTAAGAATTCATCCAGTGAGGCAGGCAACGAAGCAGGCGCGGCATGACACAGATTTGCGCTATTTAAAAACCCTGCAACAAACGTCAGAAGAATCAGGCATCGCTTGAAATTCATGCCTTTTTACCTGGCTTTTTATTGGTTTTAGTGCTGGGCCGCCTGGCTGATGTGGGACTGGGAACGCTTTGCCCTGCTTGTGGCGAAGGGACGAAAGGCCGGGGACGTTGCGATGGCTGTGGCGGCCTTGTGGCGCGTGGCACGTTAGCAGCCTGCGATGGATTTCGCACTTGTTGGGTGCGCTCCATAACCCATTGCACTGCTTCTTGCGGGTCGTCGGTGATCATCATCAAATCGAGATCAGTGGGCAAAATGGTGCCGTGTGGCACCATGACATCTTCCATCCAATTCAATAAGCCGCACCAGTAATCGCGGCCAAAAAGAATGACTGGAAAATTCTGCACCACGCCGGTTTGCACAAGGGTGAGCGATTCAAATAATTCATCCATTGTGCCAAAACCGCCGGGGAAAATCACAAACGCCGAAGCATATTTCACGAAGTTGGTTTTGCGGCAGAAGAAATAATGAAAATGAATGCCGGTATCCACATAGGGATTTGATTTCTGCTCGAAGGGTAATTCGATGTTCAGGCCAATAGAAACCGTCGGGTCGTTTTTTTCGCGCCCGACGATTTGAGCGCCTTTATTACCGGCCTCCATGATGCCCGGCCCGCCGCCGGTAATGACACACCATCCGGCGCGCGCCAGACGTTCGGAAACTTCGACAGCCGCTTGATAATAAGGGCTGTCTTCAGGCAAGCGCGCTGAGCCAAAAACGGCCACAGCCGGGCCGACTTTGCTCATGATTTCAAAGGAATGCACAAATTCGGACATAATCCGAAAAATGCGCCACGGCTCAGACCTCGTAAAGTTTTGTTGGATAAAATCCGGGCCGGTGGAGTTGAGCAGTTCAAAATCATGCGTGCTGCTGGCGGCTTGTTCAGTGGCAGCTTTGGAGGCTTCGATATTGGTGCCGGGCATGGCGTGTGGCGTTTGCGGCGCATCCGGTGGCGCGCCTTTCTGGGCGCTTTTGCGTGGGTTGGGGCTGGAATTGTGCTCGGCGACAGGAGAAGCCTTTTTGGCAGCTTTCATGGAGTCCTTTTGCAATGATAAAGATGGGAAGTCGCGGGGAAAACGCGATTCATTTTAACTGGAAACAAGCACTTTGCGAGGCAAACAGTTCACTAATGTCCCGCCGCCAAGTGGCATTTTCAGTATAATTTTCGAGACGGCCAGGTAATATCGCGCCGTCATTTTAAGCTGATAATCTTGCTTCTTTTCAAGGAGAATTGCCTTGTTTCGTGCCATCCAATTTTTGCTTGCCCCGCTAATTTTCGCTATTACGCCTGCTCACGCGGTGATAACGCTTATCGTTGATGACTTTGAGGAAGGCGTCGGCAAATGGGCGCTCAATGACAAAATCAAAGCCGCCAGTCCGAGCGCAGCTATGTTGCCCGTCTCTCTGGTCAATGTCATTGGTGTGCCTCCTGAAACGGGCGGCGTGCGCGGCTCGAAAGGCGCGGCGCTTTTTACATTCAAAGCCGCCAAAGCCTCGTGGGCCACGGCTTCCGTGCCGATTGACGGTAAGGCCTGGGCAACCGCCGGCGCACAAAACCTTTCGTTCTGGCTCAATGCCGGCGGTGAAACCAAAGGCTTCGATGTGATTTTGCGCGGGCGCACTTACGATGGCAATGGCGCCCTTGTCGAGGAAAAATTTGTCGTCAGCAAAAAAGTAGATTTGGATCGTCGTGCCTGGCGCCAGGTTTCCATTCCCCTGTCAGAATTTCGCTCTGAACGCGGCACTTTGCCTTCGCGCATGGCAGGGCTGTATCTGCTGCAATTCGCTCAATTGAACGATTGGGATGCACGCTTTTTCATGGTGGACGATATTCGCGTGGACGGCAGCGGTAAAGCCATTCCGCAGGTTGCCGCCATCAATCCGCCAACGACTGCGCCCATCACGCGCCAACCAATTATTATTGGTGCGCAAAGCGGCCCGGTTACAACGGTGAATGTGGACTTTCTCAAAAAAGAGGGCAAGATTCGCAGTGCAGCCAATGTCTCGCTGGGCATGACCTGGCCGAATTTAGAAGGCGTCGAGCTTTTGCCCCTGGATAATCCCGCTTATCGCGATAGCCTGGCTGTTTTAAAGCCTCGTTTAATCCGTCTGGAAGCAGGTAGCCTGGCGACCCTGGTAGATTCCTCCAAGCCAAGTTTTGATTTCTCGCGTCTGAGCGAAGCCGTAAAGCAAGTGCGCGCTTTAAAAGCAGAGCCTCTAATTGCCCTGACTAATCCCGCCGCCTGGGGCCTCGATGCTCAAAGTTATGCTTCGTATGCGGCACAGGCGGCCCGTGCTTCCAATCGCGATGGTTCAACAACGCGCCTTTTTGAAATCGCTTTAGGCGCCTTTGGCAGCGTTGAACTGCGCGATGACGGCGAAATCGTCAATTTTTACAATCGGGCTTACGATGCACTCAAAGCGGCTTCCAGAGAGTATTGGGTTGGCGGCGTGGGCGCCAGCGGCGGACGCGCCAATACGCTGCGGCGTTTGCTCGGCGGCGCCAAAGGCCTGGATTTTCTCTCCGTCAATTTCACATCCCCGGTGCAAAGCAGCGAGGCACGCGCTTTTTTCATTTCGGGCGAAAACCAAACGGGTGTGAAATATGCTGCTGCGCAATTAGATAAATCGCGCTTTAAAAGGGCGCCGCTTTTTGTTACACAGGCCAATCTCTCCGGCCCCGGCCCCGATGGCGCGCAGCCCGCTGATGCCCGCGCCAATGAAATGGCTTCGGCGGCGTGGTGGATTACCTTTCTCAGCGCCGGTTCGCGTGTAGCGGATCAGGTTTTTCACAACGATGCGGCCAACGCATCCTGGGGCCTGCTGGATGGCGCCAACGTCTCACCGCGCGGCTATCCGGCGTTTTACGCCTTGTATTTGTGGAACAACTTTGTGCCGGGTGGCAGCGAGCGCGTCAAAGCCGATGTTTCCAACGGCGCTATTGAAGCCATTGCTCTTAATGCACCGCCGGTTAATAGCCAACCGATTCATTCGATTTTGCTGACTAATACAACCGAAAATGAGCAAACCGTCAAAGTTTCGATTCGTGGATTTCCCGTTTTGCGCGAAGTGCGAACCCGCGTCTTTGATGACCTGGCTACCGCGCGCGGGCTGACCACTTATCAGGTGCTGTCCAAAAGTCCCTTTCAAACTATGACGCTGAAGCCTTTTGCCGTTGTTTTGCTGCAATTCATTGAGCCGCCGAAGAAATAGTTTCAGATAGCCGCCAAAAGGCGTAAAAGACACAAAAAAAGCAATTCAAGACGAAACCGAAAAACGCTATTTATTGGGCGTTTTTCGGTTTTTCTTTTTGTGTTTTTTGTGCCTTTTCGCGGCTATGAGTTTTCGGCGCTTTGGGGAGAAAAAATGCTTGCCATATAAGCGCAAAAACGGTATAATTTAATCCAGTGAAAGCCACGAAAATTTCCCCTCTTTTCCCCCTCTTCTGGACTTGATTTTTCGGCTCTTTATCAAAGACCGTATTGTGTCTGTTTGCGGAAATTTTGGCTTATTTCGACCTTCTTTTACAGTTGGTTTTTAAACATCGTTTGGGGATTCGTTTGAACGATGTCGTGGAGTTCCAAGGAGAACAATTTACATGGCTGAAGCAACCAAAAAAGCCGCCAGCGGCGCGCGATTGAGCAATGCCGCAACCGGCAATTACACGGCAGAAAACATCACCTGGCTGGAAGGACTGGAAGCTGTGCGCCATCGCCCCGGCATGTATATCGGCGATGTGAACCGCACCGGCCTGTTCGTGCTGTGTCGCGAAGTGCTGGATAACTGCACCGATGAAGCGATGGGTGGCTACGCCAACGAAGTGACCGTGCGCCTGCTGCCCGATAACGTGGTTTCCATTCAGGACAACGGGCGTGGTATTCCGGTTGAAACGCATTCCAAAACCGGACGCAGCGCCTTAGAACTGGTCATGACCGAACTGCACGCAGGGGGCAAGTTCGATCAGGGCAACTATAAAGTCGCCGCCGGCTTGCACGGTGTTGGCGTTTCGGTCGTTAATGCGCTTTCTGAATGGGTCGAGGTAGAAGTCAAGCGTTACGACAAATTGCACCGCCAGCGCTACGAAAAAGGCATTCCACAGGGCGATGTTGAAGTTATCGGTAAGGCCGACGGGACGGGCACAACCGTAACTTATAAAGCTGATGCCAGCATCTTCACAACCGACCAACTCGATCTGGAATTAGTGACCAAGCGCCTGCGTGAACTGTCGTATCTGGTGCCTTCAGCCTCGTTCAAACTCGAAAATCACCGCGTTGAGCCGATGACAGTTGAGCTTTATCAAAACAAAGGTGGTTTAGCGGCGTTTTGCGAGCACCTCAACAAGAACAAAACCGCCACGCATCGCCATCCGATTCACTTTTCAAGAACAACCGAAAAGCTCGAAGTAGAAGTAGCTCTGCAATACAACGAAGGCTATCACGACACCATTGTTTGCTTTGGTAACACCATTCATAACATTCATGGCGGTTTGCACGAATCGGGCTTCAAAACCGGCCTGACGCGCGCCATCAAAGCCTACGCGAAAAACAAGAAACTGCTCAAAGACAAAGACCCCGAAATTCAGGGTGAAGATGTGCGTGAGGGCTTGGCGGCTGTGATTTCGGTCAAAGTGCCCGACCCGATTTTTTCCAGTCAGGCCAAAGAGCGCCTGACCGGCCCGCAGTTCGTTGAAGGTGAAGTCAACTCGATTGTCGGGCAGGGCATCGCCGAATTTCTGGACGAAAACCCCAATACTGCCGCGCGCATCGTGCAAAAGTGCGTGACGGCTGCTCAGGCGCGCGAAGCCGCGCGCAAAGCCTCTGATTTGGTCAAGCGCAAGAACGCTCTGGAAAGCGATTCCTTGCCTGGCAAATTAGCTGATTGCTCCGAAAAAGACCCGCGCGAGTGCGAAATTTACCTTGTGGAGGGCGATTCGGCGGGCGGCAGTGCCAAACAGGGCCGCGACCGCCGTTTTCAAGCGATTTTGCCCCTACGCGGCAAGATCATCAACGTCGAGAAGAACCGTTTGGACAAGATTCTTGGCAACGAAGAAATCCGCGCCATGATTACGGCCTTTGGCACCGGCATCGCCGAGCGTGCTGATTATGATGATGTGGCCGCGCAAATCGAAGCGATGGAGCAGGGCCACCTCGATTTAGCGGTTGTGGGCGAAGACGACGAAGTCATCGCTGAGGCAGTGAGCATTAATGGAAATAGCAATGGCGGCTCGGCCAAGCGCAGCATGCGCGGCGGCAAAGTGAACGCGGCTTTTGATTTAACACGCCTTCGCTATCACCGCATTATCATCATGTGCGATGCTGACGTAGACGGCTCGCATATTCGCACTCTGCTACTCACGTTTTTGTTCCGCTATATGCGGCCTCTTGTCGAAAGCGGCCACATTTATATCGCCAAGCCGCCGCTTTATTCGATTCGCAAAGGCAAGCAACTGCTTTACGCTTACACCGACCGCGAGCGCGATCAGATTCTCAAGCAAAGCCGTGGCGAAGTGGGTCGCTTTAAAGGTTTGGGCGAAATGAACCCCGAAGAGTTGTGGTCAACCACGATGGAGCCGGAAAAGCGTGTCTTACTGCAAGTGACTCTTGAAGATGCTGCCGAAGCCGACCAAATCTTCTCCATCTTAATGGGCGATGCCGTCGAACCGCGCAAAGAGTTCATCGAAAAGAACGCCAAACTGCTGGATGCGGTTGCTGATCTGGATATTTAATCATGGCTTTTACCTATTTCCCACCGCGTTGCGATGGGCTACCTTATTACGTCCCTTCGGGACTTGTCAGGCGAGGATAAAGCCCTGAAAGGGCGAAACATGGTAGCCCATCGCAACGCGGTGGGAAATAAAAGCGATAAAGTGTGCCCTTACGCCGAAAGTGAAAGACCAAAGGAAAGTTAATGTCATTAATTGCCCGTGAGATTATTCCGATGCGCATCGAAGATGAGATGCGCCTGAGTTACACGCGTTACGCGATGAGCGTGATCGTGGGGCGTGCTTTGCCGGATGCGCGTGATGGGTTGAAGCCAGTGCATCGTCGCATTTTGTATGCGATGTATGACCAGAATATGCTGCCCGACCGGCGCCGTGAAAAGTGCGCGTCCGCTGTTGGTGAAGTGCTGAAGAAATACCACCCGCACGGCGACATGAGCGTGTATGACGCGCTTGTGCGCATGGCGCAGGATTTTTCGATGCGCTTTCCGCTCGTGGATGGGCAGGGCAACTTTGGTAGCGTGGACGGCGATTCGGCGGCGGCTTATCGCTATACCGAAGCTCGCTTAGCACCGCTCGCGATGGAGCTGCTGCGCGACATTGACATGGAGACGGTGGACTTTGGGCCGAACTTTTCAGAATCCACAACCGAGCCTACTGTCTTGCCGGCGGTTTATCCCAATATGCTGGTCAACGGTTCATCGGGCATCGCGGTCGGCATGGCCACCAATATCCCGCCGCACAACTTAGGCGAAGTGTGTGATGCGGTTGCGATTTTGGTGGAAAAGCCCAATGCCACCGTTGAAGAACTCATGGAAGTGTGTCCTGGCCCTGATTTTCCAACGGCGGGCCTGATTTTGGGCACCAAGGGCATCAATTCGGCTTATCGCACCGGACGCGGCAGCGTCATCATGCAGGCGCGTGCGACGATTGAGCCGATTGAAATGGGACGTCAGGCTATCATCATCACGGAGCTTCCGTATCAGGTCAACAAAGCTACGCTGATTGAAAACATCGCAGCCATGCACCGCGAAAAGCGCGTTGAAGGCATCAGCGAATTGCGTGACGAAAGCGACCGCACCGGTATGCGTATCGTGATTGAACTCAAGCGCGATTGCAATCCGAATGTAGTGTTGAATTTCCTTTACAAGCACAGCTCGCTGCGCACCAGTTTCGGCATCATTAACTTGTCTATCGTGGGCGGACAGCCTAAGGTGCTGTCGCTTAAAGAGTCGCTCGAAGTGTTCATCGGCCATCGCCAGGATGTGATTCGTCGCCGCAGCAAGTTCCAATTGACCAAAGCCGAAGCGCGGGCGCATATTCTTGAAGGCCTGCGCGCGATTTTAGCTTCGATTGATGATGTGATCGCGCTTATTCGTTCCAGCCAATCGCGTGAAGATGCGCGCAACAAATTGATAAATGAGGGCGTGCCGGCCTATCATGAGGGCAAGAAAGCGCCGAATGGCCAGATGGTGACGCTTTCGGAGATTCAGGCCAATGCCGTTCTCGATATGCGATTGGGTCAACTGACACAGCTTGACCGCATGAAGATTGATGATGAGTTTGCCGAACTTCTTAAAGAGATCGAGCGCTTGCGCAGCATTTTGGAAAGCGAAGCCAAAGTGCGCCAGATCATCAAGAATGACATGGCGCGTATCAAAAAAGAATACGGCGATGTGCGCCGCACGCAGATCATTGACCGCGAAGCGCAGGATTTAAAGCCGGAAGATTTGATCGCCGAAGAAGATGTGGTTATCACCATCACGCGCGATGGCTACATCAAAAAGCTGCCTAAAGACACCTATCGCACCCAAGGGCGCGGCGGCAAGGGCATCATTGGTCTGACCAAAAAAGAAGAAGATTCGGTTGAGCATTTGTTTGTTTGCACCACGCACCATTTGCTCTTAATCTTCACCAACAGGGGCAAGGTTTATCAGATTAAAGCCTATGAAGTGCCCTCGGCTTCGCGCACTTCGCGCGGCACGCCGATTGTGAACCTGCTGGGCAACATCGAACGCGGCGAGCATGTCACGGCAGCCTTAAACATTGACACGCGCGAAGAAGAAGAGAACAAGGGCAAATATTTCTTTATGGTGACGCAGGGCGCCACGGTCAAGAAAACGCCCGTTGAAGAGTTCTTTAAGTCGGGTCGCGACAAGATCGCTATTACGCTTTCCGAAAAAGATGAACTGCGTTTTGTGTTTATTACCAATGGCACAAAAGAAGTAATCTTAGCTTCCCGTAAAGGCATGAGTGTTCACTTCAAAGAAAGCGATGTGCGTTCGATGGGTCGCGCCGCCGGTGGCGTCACTGGAATGCGCTTCAAGGACAAGAAAGATTACATCGTGGGCGCCGCCGTAGCCGACCCGCAAGATCATGTTCTTACCGTTTCGGAACTGGGCCTTGGCAAGCGCAGTTTAGTGGAAGATTATCGCTTGCAATCGCGTGGCGGGACGGGCGTCATCACTTTGAAAGTCACCGAAAAGACCGGCGAACTCGTCAGCCTGGAAACGGTGCAGGAAGGCGATGAGCTGATGATCATCACTAAAAAGGGCGTGATTATTCGTCAGGGCATAGATAACATCCGCGAAACCGGGCGCGTGGCGCAGGGCGTGCGATTAATACGCCTGGGCGAAGGCGATGAAGTTGCCGCCGTCGCTAAGATATTGCGCGAAGAAGAGGAATAATCAAAGGGGCGAGCCGAAAATGGCTCGTCCTTTTTGTTTTTAATAGAACACGGAGCTACGCTATCCTGCCCAGGGGGCGCCCGAAACAGCACAGACTTACACGGATTTTTTGATGAAATTTCAACGCAAACATCTTCATCAATCTGTGAAAACCCGTGTCGTTTCGGGCGCCCCTGGGTAGGATAGCGTAGCTCCGTGTTCTATTTCGTTGTGGAGGCGTTATGAAAAAGGCATGGTTAGTTTTGCTTTTGTTGGTTGCGGTTCCAGTTTGGGCGCAAGAAGCGAAGGTTGAAGTTTTAGGCGTGTCTGTTGGCAAGAAATTGAATGAAGCGCAGAAGTCGGTTTTTATGTTTGTCAATGAAGGCACGCGCTTGCAGATGTCAATTACCATTCCGGGCCGCATATTTATCGGTGAAGCGCGCGATGAGTGCAAGTTCGGCAAGTTCACCGACGACAAAGGCGCCAATCTTTTTGCGCCTCTCGGTCATGCACCGGAAGCCGACGATTGGTTGGGCACTTTCGGCCCAAAGTTCACCGATGACGGCAAATTATGTGGTTTGCAAATCGAAGCGCCGGGTTTACCGACGAAAAATGCTACCAAATTACAGTTTGCCGGCACGCTGGTTTTGCGTTGCGGCATGACGCCTAAAACCGTTGAACAGAAAAATGTGGTCTTGAAAAAAGGCGCGAAGATTACGGCTGGGCCAGTGCCGTTCCAGATTTTGAAAGTAACGCCTGACGGCAATGAAACCAAGTTGGATTTGAAAGCGAATAGACCTTTAGAGCGCATCATTAAAGTGGCGTTTTTGGATGCAGGCGGCAAGGAAATCAAAAGCGACATCGAAGGCTATGAAAGCGGCTCTATTTTCGGTAATTACGAAATCACGCAGTATTACGTTTTGTCACGCAAAATGGCAGCAAATGCAGTCGTGACAGTGAAAGTAAGCTATTTCGATAAAGTGGAAAACGTGACCGTGCCGATAAACGTGGAAGCTGATCTTGGCTTATAGTCTTCCTGGCCTATAATTGGCCCCGGCTATTGATTGTCATGTAAAATGAAAACGCCTGTCGGGCAATTTTTCCCACCGCAGGCGTTTTATTTTGAGGAGAATTTCATGTCCCGAACCAACAAAAGCGTTGCTTTTGTGACGCTTCTGTATCCCGTATTTTTGCCGTTGATTGCGCGCGGCGCCGACGCGTCCAAGCCTGCAATTGCACCAGCAGACCGTGGCTCAACCTTGCAGGCTCCTGGCGCTGTGCCCACTGTGCCCACTGTGCCAGTCGTGCCCGAAGGCGGCTCCACGTTGCCTGCCCCTCCCGAAGCATCTGCACCCGAAATTGACGCAACCGCTGAGGCTTTAATTACGCGGGCCAGTGCCAGTTACAAAGCCTTACAATCGTTGAGCGAACTGATTGAGGTGAAGGCGGATGTGCCTGATCAAAAGCCGCAAGTCGTGCGCATTCGCGTTTACTACCAGCGCCCCAACAAGGCTTTAGTGCGCATGACCGACGAGATGGGAACTTCAACAATAGCCGCCGATGGCCGCACGATTTCGCTGATGGTGCCACAGGTCAAAGGCAAGTATATGCAGCGTGCCGTGCCCGAACCCGCGAATCCCATCGAGGTCGCTTTGCAGCGCACGGCGGGCGTTGGGCCGGGGCTTGATTTATGGCTATCCGGTGCAGATGTCCTGAGCCAGATTCGTCCGGTGCTGAGCAGCCTGAAAATGGGCGCGCCAGAGCAAATCGAAGGTGTGGATGTAGAAAGCGCGGTTCTTTCGTTGAAGTCGCGCAGCGGCCCGGTTAGCATGACGTTTTCCTTTGGCAAGACCGATCATCTGGTGCGCCGCGTATTGATGGAAAGAACACTCAAAAACCCGGAAGGCAAAGAAGTAAAAATGAGCATGGTGGAAGTGCATCGTGAAGTGCAGCCCAATAACGCCATTGCGCCGGCGTTACTCAAATTCACGCCGCCCGCCGGTTATCAAAAAGTAGATAGCCTCGAACCGCCCACTTATGACGAGCGCCTCAAAGTGGGCGTGGCACCGTTTCCCATCAATGCCAAAGATTTAAGCGGTAAGACGCTGAACCTGGCACAATACAAAGGCAAAGTCGTGCTGCTTGATTTTTGGGCAACGTGGTGCGGCCCCTGCATGATGGACATGCCCGCCGTGCAAGCTGTGTATAAAAAATATAAAAGCCAGGGCTTCGACATCATTGGTATTTCTTCGGATGAAACCAAAGCTGACTTGCAAAGTGTTGTCAAAGCGCGCGGCTTAGGTTGGCGCCAAGTATTCGACGGCACCGAAGGCCCGGTTAATGCAGCTTATAAAGTGGTAGCGATTCCAACATCATTTCTGATTGGGCGCGATGGCAAAATCGCCGCGATTAACCTGCGCGGCCACGAACTCGAACCGGCTATTAAAAAAGCCCTGGCGCAAAAAGCCACCGCCGCTAAACCCGCCAAGCCTGGCGCGCAAATAAAAACCAAGGCCGCCAAAAGCGCGGTGCGCGGTTAAATTCAGGAAGAGTTGCAAAAGGCCACGCTTAAAGCGTGGCCTTTTGTTTTTAGTCTTTGAGAATACCTACTTTGGTTTTGGCCCAGCGCACGCGTTCAATGGCATCCTGAACGCGCGATTGGCTAAGAGTGCCATCATCCAAAGCGCGTTGTATAGCTTCAATAGCAGCGCGGGCTGCATCGGGCGAGTGGCACCACAATAACAAATCGCAACCGGCGTTCAAGGCGTGCACCCCAACATCACCGGGCCGGTCTTGCGGCAAGGCTTTCATATCCAAGTCATCTGTCACGACCAAGCCGCGAAAATTGAGTTCTTCCCGCAAAAGACCCATAGTTATTGGCTGCGATAGGGTGGCGGCAGTGCCTGAAACATCTAATGAGGGCACGGCTATATGACCAACCATGACGGCGGCTACGCCAGCAGCAATAGCGCTGCGAAACGGCTGCAAATGCGACGATAACTCGTCACGCGTGCCTTCAAAAGTCGGCAAAGCCTGATGCGAATCAATGCCCACTCCGCCATGTCCCGGAAAGTGCTTGGCACAGCATAAGACTGTGGGCTGTGCGCCGCGAATATATTCGGCAGCCAACAGCGAAGCTACAATTGGGTTGCTCGAAAAAGCGCGGTCGCCGATGACGGTATCCTCAGGATGAACCGGAAGGTCGCAAACCGGCGCAAAGTTGAAGTTCACACCGACATCGCGCAGCTCAGCCGCTACCATAGCCGCCGTAATGCCCACTTGCCGCGCGCCTTGCGCTGCCAACTTCTTCATGCGTGGAATGGGAGTGAAGCCATCGGTCAGGCGCTGCACACGCCCACCTTCCTGGTCAGTGGCAATCAGCGGTGAAGGGCACGCCTCACTGATTTGCCTTGTCAAGCGGCGCACTTCGTCGGGCTTACCCGCATTACGGCCCATCAAAACTACGCCGCCCGGCTGCAAGGCGCGGACGGCGCTTAAGTCATTATCGGCGCCAATGCCGATCATTAAGAGTTGTGAAATTTGCACTTGAATCAATTTTAAAACAAAGAATAGAACATGGAGCTTCGCTATCCTGCCCAGAGGGCGCCCGAAACGGCTTTGATTAAAGCGGATTTTTTGAGGTTCTTTTCTCATCTTCCGCGAAAATCCGTTGTTCCTGCGTGGCCGAAGGCTCCGCGTTCTATTGTGAAATTTACTTTGGTAAGCGATTTTGCGTGGCTTCGATTTCTTCGACTAACCTTGCGCTAAGCCAGACTGGCCCGCGCACAATGCCGCCGCGCCGGGGACGGCATTTGACAACGGCGACATCAGAAACGAGATCAATGGTCATACCAACGGTGCGCAGGCCGATGTGACAAGTTTTCTGTCCGGTAATCGAGTTTTCCAAAACATGACCACTTTCGATGATGCCGCTTAAGCCGGCTTGTGGTTGAGGGCGGCTGGTGCCTTCGGTCATCAGGCCGGATGGATGAAAGTTAATCATCGGTGGCGGCGGTGGTGGAGGCTCCGGCGGCGCTACAGGCTCTTTATGACGGCCATGTTCAACAGGTTCGGGTGGCGGTGGGCGATGCGCTTCTGCATAGGCTTCGGGGCTATCGAAGCATTCTAATGCTTCGGCAAAAGCCGTAATTTGCAGTGTCGCTATCAAAGGGCCGGCTGCCTTTTCTTTCCGCTCTTTCAAGATGGGACGTGTAAAATCCCAGGCCGGCATATTGACGGCGAACTGCACATGCGGCGCCGCAGCATCATGTGGATTGGTTCGCACCTTAAGCAAGCCCTCAACCGATGAGGCCACATCGAACATTTGCAAAATCTGCACGGGCACACGCGATTGTCCCAGGAAATGCGGGTTGTTGTTTAGGAGGCTGAGGTTGTTGTTGAACGCCTGCCACATTTCGCTGCCGTTGGGGAGTCGCAAAATCGCGTAGCGGCAGCGCTCAGAGGCCAAATGATGCCCTTTAAGGTTGGCTACATCCAGCAGGTGATTGAACTCCGCCGTATCCGGCGCCTTGAAACCAATCGCGTCGCAGCATCTTTGAGGAAACACAGCCCGCCTCCATGAATTTAGAATTTAGAATGAAGAATTGAGAAAGTTTTCTACAGGCTATTTCAAAAGTCGATATGTCATTCTGAAAGGCGTCTCAGCGCCTTGAAGAATCCCCAATAGTCGAGGAGATTCTTCAGTCGGCGAGCCTCCTTCAGAATGACAAACGCGCAGTTTTTCGACTTTTGAAATAGCCTCTACATTCTCAATTCTTCATTCTAAATTTTTAAGAACCGCTTCACCCATTTCATCGGTGCTGCATGACTTTTCTCCCGCCGCAATATCCACGGTGCGAAAGCCTTCATCCAAAGCTTTTTGCACGGCACGCTCCACTTTATCAGCTAAATCATCACGGTTCATGCAATGACGCAGCAAAAGCGCACAAGAAAGAATCGTCGCTAAAGGATTGACGATACCTTTACCCGCAATATCCGGCGCGCTGCCATGCACTGGTTCGACCATGCTAATGCCGCCGGGATTGATGTTGGCCGAAGGACTCATGCCCAGACTGCCAACAATAGCAGCGGCTTCATCAGCGATGATGTCACCGAACATGTTGTCAGTTACGATCACATCCCACTTGCGTGGCGAAGGGTCTTGCAAAACTAAGAGACAAAAAGAGTCCACCAGTTGCGAGGAGCATTTGATCTGCGGATGATTTTCCGCCATCGCTTCAAACTTCTTGCGCCAAAACAAAGAAGCCGAAAGCACGTTGGCTTTATCAACCGAAATCAAACTTTTGCCGCGCTTTTCCGCCAGTTGAAAAGCGAACTCTAAAATGCGCCGCACGCCGCGTTCGGTGAATAAATTAATATCCGTTGCGTTGTGTTCGGTCATGCCGCCCATGCGCGAATATAAGCCTTCGGAGTTCTCGCGCACGATGACAAAGTCCACACCGCGCGTGAGTAATTCGTCTTTGAGCGGGCTGGCCGCTTCCAGACCGCGAAATAGTTTGACAGGCCGCAAATTGACGTATTGCTCGAAGTATTGGCGCAGAGCCAAAATGCCGTCGCGCTCGATTAATCCCGGCGTAATATCGGGGCGCCCCATCGGCCCTTTGAGAATCGCCTGACAGCCGCGCAAGGTTTGCAGCGATTCGTCCGGCAAAACTTTGCCGGTTTCCAGAAACGCTGTGCCGCCAACCGGCGTTTTGACAAATTCAACTTCAATGTTTCCCAAACGCGCTGCGGCTTCAAGGGTTGAAACGCCCCAACTAACCACTTCCGGCCCGACTCCGTCGCCTTCAATCACGCCAATGCGAAATGCCATATTGTGTTTTATCCTGTCGCTGAAATCGCAAAAGGTTTAACTGAAACAAGACGCTGGCACAATGAAAAGCACATACTGGCGTCATGATGAGACAACAAATTGCCGTTGCGATTTTCGCCGGTGGACAATCGCAGCGCATGGGACAAGACAAAGCGCAGCTTGAAATCAATGGCGAAACTTTGCTCCAACGCACCGCGAAAATGGCTTTAGATGTTGCATCGCGCGTTTATGTGATTGGCCGAATCATGCCGGCAACGTGGCCATTTGGCGAAGTGCAATTTATGCTTGACGAAACGCCGCATCAAGGCCCGCTTGGCGGCTTGCAAACAGTTTTGAAACGCGAAGCCGAAGTTTTAACACTCGCTTGCGATATGCCAAAACTAACAACCGATGCCTTAGGTTGGCTTTTAAAAGAACGGGAAAAATCTCAAGCCGCGCATGGCGTTATAGTCGAAAACGCCGACCAATGGGAGCCGCTGTTTTCGGTTTACACCGCGCAATGCTTGCCGCTTATCGAAGAGAACTTAGGAAATGGGCGCCGCTCGATGCACGCTTTAATCAAGCGCGGCAACTTTGATTTAGTCTTAGCACCCCCAGAGATTCAAAAGCAACTCATCAACGTGAATACGCTGGAAGAGTGGGCTGCTTTAGAGGATAGTTAAAACAAAAGGCTAACTCCTTAATGCAGGAGTTAGCCTTTTGTTTTAATTATCTAAATTACGCATTTTGTCCGTGGCACTTTTTATACTTCTTGCCGCTGCCGCAGCCCGTTTACGCTGCTTCAGCTACAGCGTATTCCAATGAGCGCGGGTTTGTCATACGCTGTGAAGCGTTCAAAATCTCCAGACCCACAATATTGCCCTCAACATCGTAATCTAAAATGACACCAGGCTTGTCTTCATCGCTTTCTTCGATGGCGGCATCACTCAACGTGATACGCATTACATCAACTTCGGCATCGTAAACCACTTTCATGATTGCCTCCAATACTTTTCAATCTTACTCGTGCGGTAAACCGTTACGACAACAGGCGGCACCCGGCTTTCGTCCATGATAACCCGCACTAAGAAGTAGCGTCCGCCACCAAAATCAATCAGTGACTGGTAGGCGGCATTGTCATTAGTGGCATCAATGACTTGCTCAGGATTTTGCAGCACAAGTTCCACTTTTTCAAGTGAGATGCCGCGCCGTGCCATCTCTTCTTTTGCATGACGGGAGATATGAAAGTCATGTGCCATGAAAATCGCCTACGCATTTTGTCCGTGGCACTTTTTATACTTCTTGCCACTGCCGCAGGGGCAGGGATCGTTGCGTCCGACTTTGGGATACTGCGGTTCGGCACTTTTGACCGGATTGGCCGCGCCGCCTATGCCACCGGTTTGTGTTTGTGGTGCGGGGCCGCTGCGTGAGATAGCCGGGCCGCTGGAGCGTGGCGCATTTGCCGGACGCGATGGCGCGTTATCGCGCACTAATTCACGCTGGCTTTCACGCAACGATTCCCGTTGTGGTGGGCCGCTGACAACGGCGCCGACCGGTTCGCCATCTTCGCTTTCGCCCTCATCATCAAACTGCATTGGCAAAGTGGTCGTTACACGGTCTTCCTGCATACCAAACAAGTCAGGGCCGGCGTAGATTTGCGGCGGCGGAGCGCCCACTTCAGCTTCAAAGAGGCCTTCGGTGACTTCCTTACGGATTTCACCGAGCATCTTATGAAACAGCGCGTGGCCTTCCTGGCGATAAACATGAACCGGGTCTTTTTGCGCGTAGCCTTCCTGCCAGATGGCATCACGCAAGTAGTCCATTTCGGCCAAGTGTTCCATCCAGTGATCGTCAATCGAGCGCGTGACTTGCCAGCGTTCGAGGGCGCGCATGGTTTCTTCGCCGACCTGCTTTTCGCGCTCTTCATACATCTCGGTTACCACGCCATACAACGTGCGTCCATCTTGCAGACGCGCATCATAATCGGTTTGGCCGAGAGCAATTTCCGGCAAGTCGAAGTAATGCATGTCTTCGAGATCAGTAGCTTTTAGATGTTTATGCAACAGCGTTGCGCCGAACATCTTGGCATAGTTTGCATACAGCTTATGGGTGTCCCACTCGTCGGGGCGCACTTCGCGCGGACAATGCTTTTCTGCTTCGGCCAAGGCGGCTTTTTGCGCCATATCTAGAGCAGTTTCGTGCAGGTCGCCGCCTAATAAAGCACGGCGCCGTTCGCGGTAAATCACTTCGCGTTGCACGTTCATCACGTCGTCGTATTGCAAAACGTGCTTGCGGCCTTCGAAGTGGTTTAATTCCACTTTCTTCTGAGCGCGCTCGATACTCTTCGAGATCATCTTGGCTTCGACCGGCTCATCTTCGTCCCAGTTCTTCAACAGGAACTGGCCGCGCACGCCGAAGAGGCGCCACAGTTCATCTTCGAGCGAAACGAAGAACTTCGATGAACCGGGGTCACCCTGACGCCCGGCGCGACCACGAAGCTGATTGTCAATGCGCCGTGATTCGTGACGTTCGCTGCCGATGATATGCAAGCCGCCCAGTTCTTTTACAGCTTCTTGCTCACTGGTGTGCGCGATGTCTTCGGGGCGTGGTTCGCTTTCCAAAACGATGTCGGCGCTTTGCCCGGCCACGCCGGTTTCAATCAGCACGCCGCTGCCTGTAACGGCTTCCTGCGGCGCGTCGTCAAAGGTTGCCACGCGCTCGGCCACGTAATTTTCCAAAAGCAAAGGCGTTGACCAGGGCGCGTTCTTTTCCAGATGCGCGATGACTTTTGTGGCGTCGCGTCCGGCACTCATGGCGGCTTCGCGCAAGGTTGGCTCAAGAGCGCGCAAAGCGTTCTCAAAATTGACGCGATAGATCAGAACATCAACCGGCACTTCTTCGACACGGCCTTGCTCATCTTGCGCCTGCGCCGTCATCTGCGCTTCAAAGATCGAGTTTTCATCTACCAATCCGAGGTTCAACATCAGTTCATGCAGCCATTCAGGTTGCAGGAAGTCGGCTTCGCTGCCCAGCATCTGGCCCATCTGGCCGAGCATGACCAGGTTCGGCATATCAAGGGACACCTGAGCACGACCAAAGGCCGGGTCTTTATCCCACTGGCGCAACAACTTGCGCGCGGCCAAGACATTCAAGCGATAATGCACGATGGCATTATCGCCCAGTGCTTCCTGAACCTCTTCAGGAGCGGCGAAAGCGCGTTGATTAGTGGTGACATCCCACTTGTTCAAATGCTCGCGCACCCAGCCCGCGCCCACACCTTCAATGCCCAGATTGAAGAGAATCTGCACGTCGTTAATTTCGATTTCATCGGATGAAAGCGACTGCCATTTTTGCGCGGCGATAGAGGCATTTTCAACACCTAACTCTTTGAGGCGCTTGGCGACCCAATCGGGCGTGACGTTACCGATTTGCGCAGCCAATTCATTGGCTTTAAAATCCACTGGCGTTTCAGCACCGCTTTCTTTGGCGTGTTGCAACAGCAAGCGATCCAAATCAGGCAGTTCGATAAGCACCTGCATCAGGCGTGCTACGGCTTCGTAGTTCTGGCGTAGCGGAAAGCCGATGGCGTTCAGCAAAAGCATCTCGCCAAAGTCGCGGCCTGTGGCTTGTGTGGCAATGCCGCTTTGCAACTTTTCGCGTAGTTGTTCGGGCGAAAAGCTTTGGCCCATCAAGCGATTGAGGCTGTTGTTTAGGGCTTCCAGTGGGCCGTTATCATTGAGAGGGTCGGCTTCGAGCGGCAGTTTTTCCAACAGGCCCAAACGACGTGCCCGCGACTTGACGCGCTGGTTCAAATCGGCAGCCGTCAGTTCTCCGCCTAAGGCATCTCTGATCTCTTTGGCGTTCTGGCCGATCAATTCGCCGCTGTTTTCCAATGCTTCGACCGCTTGTTGCACGTTCAAAACCCACGCCAGTGTTTGCAAGGCTTCAGGTGTAAAGCGCTCTTCCAACTTGGCCGTTGTTTCCGTGGTGCGCGAGCGAACATGCACGCCTTTGCCTTGCAGTTGGCGACCCAATACCTGTTGCGTCATCACGCGCCAGCGCGATTCTACATCTAAGGTGCCGCCCAGCAAAATGTCCACGCCGCGTCCGGCCATGTTGGTGGCAATGGTGACGGCGCCGGGGCGCGCCGCTTCGGCAATAATGCGCGCTTCGTTGCGATGGTTTTTGGCGTTTAATACGTTATGTGGCAAGCCGTTTTTAAGAGCCGAAATCAAGCGCTCGCGATCAGGGTTGGCAACAGTAAACAAGCCGAGCAGTTTGTTGATGTTGTCATCGCTTGTCGGGTCGGGATCGGCGCCAATCGCTTTGGCGATGTTCTTTACCTGCATCAGATTCAGTTGCTGCACCGGCTGGCGCAAAGCCACGAAGATCGCTTCGCGTTGCTCGCCGCCTAAGTTTTTGTCCTGCCACATTTGCCACTTGATAAGGTGCGAAAGCACTAAAGCCTGCAAGGGCTGCGCTTTAAGACGCTCCGACATTTTCTCCGATACATCCACACTGCGCGTGCCGACTAAGACCGGCTGCCCGGCGGCGTGATGTTCGAGGATTTCTAAGGTAATAGCGCGGAACTTCGCTTCGGCGGTTTTATAAACCACATCGGGAAAGTCCGTGCGGCTGACTTTGCGATTGGTCGGAATGGAAACCACTTCAATGCCATAAGTCTTGGCGAACTCCTGCTCTTCGGTTTTGGCGGTGCCGGTCATGCCGGCCAGCTTGTTATAGAGGCGGAAGTAGTTTTGAATTGTGATCGTTGCGACTGTCTGCGATTCAAGTTGCACTTCAAGGCCGTGCTTGGCTTCCAGCGCTTCATGCAAGCCTTCGCTAAAGCGGCGCCCCGGCATTTTGCGTCCGGTAAATTCGTCCACGATTTCAATTTCGCGCCCGTTGGAAATGACGTAATGCACTTCGCGGTGATAGAGGGCATGAGCGCGAACCGATTGGTCGAGAATGGACTGCACTTCCTGCAACTTGGCTTCGCTCAGGCGCCGCCGCCGCTCAGCCGGTAAACGCAGCACTCGGTCAATGACACTGGACAGATTTTGATTGGGTGTTTCGGCCTGGGCGCGACGCACAAGAGCCGCTTCGTCATCAGTGATGATTTCGGAATTGATTAACGAATCAAGGAAGTTCTCCGGGTCGGTGAACGCCGGCCCACCGGCTTCGCGCTCGGCGATGAGCGTTCCCATATCGGTTAAAGAAGCCTGGCGACGTTTTTCATCTTTATCGGCAAACCAACCCAGGCTAATGACCATGCGTTTGTAATCTTCAAACTGCGTGACTTGAAAACTACGCTCGACAAGGCGCCAGATTTGACGCTCCAACTGCTCGGCGCTGCGATGGACAAAATCCGCCGGCTTAACTTTGTTTTGTGTTTCTTTGGCAAGCGGAATGCGCCGCTTAATCTCTTCGACAAAAGCCGGCGCGTTCTCTTCGGTTAAGAGCGGCTCCAGGTGGCGGCTAACCGCATCGGCGGCGATTTCGGCGAAAAGTGCGTGCTGCAATGGGCCTTTAATCGGCTTGTTCAGCAAGTCGGCGAGGGCATCCTCGGCATCTGAAGACAACTCCAAAACGCCGGTAATGTTTTTCAATAGGTCAGCGTTTTGTTTTGTTTTGAACTCATCCCAGGTAGCGCCCCATGCTTCGATGGCGTTGGCAAAGGTAGCGGCTTCGGGCGCGCTCAAAAGCTGCGTTCCAACAAAGGCTTCAAATCCCGCCGAATAGGTGCCGCTTTGGATTGCTTCGCGAATCGCCTGCGCATTTTCCTGGGGCAGTTGCACGGCTTGTTGTAACTTCGCCACAAGAGCATCACCGTTCTGAATGCGCCATTCCTGCACCTGGCGAATGGATTCGCCGACAAGAGCGGGAAGCTCGGTGTTTTCACCGGGCAAGTCGCGCACGGCAATGAGAATGCGCTCGGCAATTTGCTCGTCAGTGCCGCCTTCATTGAGCATACCGGCTAAGGCGCGCTTGGCATCGCGCGGCACTTCGACCCATTGCTCCATCTCTTCGGTTAAGTGACCGGCGATTTCGTCGTGAGCGCGTTTTTGATCATTCACAAACTGCCGTGCCGCCTTAAAAGCTTCGCCGAAAGCGCCGCTTTTGGTCAGCTCGTTTTGTAAGGCGCGTGAAAGCTCATCAGCACTTTCTCCGCCTGCCGCGCGATTGGCGATGACTTCGTGGCCGGGCAGTTTGCTACGAAGAGTTTCCGCTTCGCGTTTTAAAAACACTTCACGCTCGTCGCCATAACTTTTGGCAAAAGCCGTGATTTTTTGGGCGACTTCGCCGGGGTGTTGAACAATGGCTTGCGTAATCTCTTTGCGAAGCCCATCGCGACCTTGCGTGAGGCGCACCTGCTCCCACAATTTTTCGGTCATCTCAAACGGCAGCAAACCACGCAGAGCAATTTGTTCGAGGGCGCCGATCACTTCGCGCACTTGCGCGGGCGATGTAACATCACTATCGGGCACAGTGTCCAGTAATAATGCTTCTGCATCATGAGCACCGCCGGGCGCCTCTAAGGTTGTGTCAGTCAGTGAGACTAAAACGTCCTGAGTAAACTTCTCCTGCTCGCGCGCGCTGTTGCCTTCGGGCCGATCAACGGCTACTAAAGCAGCTTGAATGAGTTCTTGCGCACCCGGTTCGATAATGCCGCGTCGTGCCATCTCTTCACTGACCAGGCGCGTTGCATCGGCGTTTTCTTCTTCCAAGGTTGCATAAACATCGGGAGAAAGGCCCATGTCATCGGCTAAGCGTGCCGCATTGAAACCCGAAATTGTCGCATTGGCATAAGCCGTTGCAAACGGCTCGATGAGATGTTTTACCTCGCGCTTCCAGGCTTCGCTGAGGCCGCGCGGGCGCACGGCATTGGTAGCGATATTTTCCAGTTGTGCGCGACCATCGGCGTTGATAAGGCCATCGTTTTGAAACTCATCGGCCACATCCAAAAGATGCGCGGCGTTTTCGATGCGCGCGCTTTTCTCACTAATCAGATAAGCGTCAATGAGATAACTTGTGGCCTGGCGAAAGGCGCCGCGTTTTTCGATTTCTTGCAAAAGCGCGCCAATATCAATGCGGTTCTTGGTGGACAAGGTATCCAGCAGATTTTCCACTTCGCGTTCGGTGACAGCGGGCATCAACTTGCGCGCTAAACCATCGCAAGTCTGCGCCATTTGCTGGCGGCGCAGGGCGCGTTCGGTTTTGGCGACTTGCGCCGAAATAATTAAAGGCGTGCGCGCTTCGTCAATCAAGATGTTGTCAACTTCGTCCACAATGGCGAAGTTGAGGGGCCGCTGCACCATATCTTCGGGCGAACGCGCCATATTGTCGCGCAGGTAGTCGAAGCCAACTTCCGAGTTGGTCGCGTAAAGAATATCGGCCCTGTAAGCCTCCTGGCGCGCTTCGTTTTCCATATCGTTGGTTAAAAACGCGACGGTGAGACCAAGGAACTCATGGATGGGCCGCATCCAGTTAGCATCGCGCTCGGCCAAATAATCGTTGACCGTAATCACATGCACACCGCGTCCGGTCAGGGCATTGAGATAGCAGGGCAGAGTAGCGACAAGAGTTTTGCCTTCGCCAGTGCGCATTTCGGCAATGCGCCCCGAATGCAAAACCGCGCCGCCGATAAGCTGCACATCGAAGTGGCGCAGGCCAATAGTGCGGTCGCCGGCTTCGCGCACAAGCGCAAAGGCTTCAGCAATCACTTCATTGAGCACCGCTTTTTCCGCTTCACGGCGCGCTTTGGTGTAATCATCGCTCCAGGATAGTTCTGTATCCAGTTCCTGCCAGCTATAGGCTTCGCCGGTTTTAGGGTCTTTGAGCGCCGATAAACGCTGCGTGATGCCTTCCTTCACGCGCTTTTTAAGTGCTTGCGAACGCGCTTTTAATTCTTCATCGGAAAGCTCTTTGAGTTCCGGCCCCAGGCGATTTACTTCATCCACAATGGGCCGAATTTTGGCGACTTCTTTTTCGTTGCGATCAATTAGTTTGGACAAAGCGCCCGCAATGCCGGATGATTGTTCTCCCGGCATCTCGGCACGCTTGCCGAATAGATTTTTTAACAGTGACATGAAAACTCCAATGGTATCCACAAAGGACACGAAGAAACACAAAAATGTAAAGGAAAATTAAAGGTAGTAGACGCGCAAAAGCCTCGCCGTCATTTGCTAACGGCAAAGATTTAATTCCGGCGCCGATTGGTGCGGATGCCGCTTAATAACGCGGCTTCATGTGAAGAAAGCGAACGAATTAAGAATTGAGAATTGAGAATTGAGAATTGCGGAAATGGCGCGACTGGTTCATCCAACGCGCTTTGAGCAATGGCTACATCATCTAAATGCGAAAGCGGAGAATCTATGTCGCAATGCGCGATTAAAAATTCGCCGGGCGAATTCAAAATCCCACATTCGGCGTTCGGCATTCCGCATTCGATAAGCGTTTGCTGAATCAAATCGCGGGCGGGGGCGCCTTCGGGCGATTGCAGCCATTGCCAGACAGCTTGTGGTTGTGTGGAGGCCTGGTGTAGCGGCGCAGCGGCCAAAACCGAGGGCGCGACTGTCAGCAGCGCAAACATCACCAGCAACAGGGGATTCCATTCGCCCCGTCGATGATTTCGGTAATTGAAGATGTTTGCTGCGTGCCGTCTCATAATTTCGTTTTCAGAAAAGCATTACCCATTATAACAACGTCTCGCTAAGAGCGAACGGGCAACGGCGCTTTTAGACGGCATAAAACCTGCCGGGTTGCCTTTGCGCTTATTTCAATCCCACCACAGCATCAGACCTTTGTTCTTGTGCAGAGCTGTCAATTCCATGCGAAATAATGCCCTTTATTTCAAGCTGTTATTTCAAGCCGGTAATTTGCCTTTCAAGCAATGCTTTCAGGCGCTTATTGCGCTGCGTCAAGATTTTCCGCAGATGGCGGCGCAATAAGAAAATATCGGCTAAAGTCCCCAATGGCCCAAAAGGCGCCTGCCATTGCAAGGTATCACGCATCAGAGTGCCGCTTTGCGCGTTATGAGTTGTTTCTTCAAATTCGTGAATGTGTTTCAGCGATTTGAAAGAGCCTGCCACCATTTCATCTACAAAGCGATGGGGCGCTTCCATTTCGGTAATTTTAGCCGTGAGTTGTCGCCGTAAACCCAAATGCTTGCCTTCAAAAGTCACACTCTCACCCAGATTAATACGCCCACTGGTAGTGCCACCGATAGCGCGCTCCCTGGTTTCTTTTAAAGTCTCACAATGCAGGCCAATATCGCGCGCATAATCGAAGCAGAGTTGAAGCGGCGCGAGGATAAAAGTCTCAAGAATAATTTGCGTCATGAGTTTGCAAGCTTTCCCGCCAGCAAAATGTGACGGCATAAGTTGTCCAAAGCGTCAAAATCAACAGGCGCCACTGCTAAAGTTTTCGCTTGTTCTTCACAATCAATGCGCGTTGCTATGACGAACTCGCGCAAAGCGGCGCTAACCGGCAAAGCATCGGCTTCAATGGCATCTTTTTTTGCTTCGACTAAGCGTTCAATTTCAGCGCGCAAGGCGGTATTTGGAATCAATGGCAGCAACTCAGAAAACGGCACCGGCGGCACTGTTTTGTGCTGCAAAATCCAGCGCGCGGCTAAAGTCGCCCGCAAAACGTAAAGCAGTTTCTTACCATTGATGGATTCACCTGCTTCTTGCGGCCAAAGTTGCCGTGCCAGCCCCAGATAATGATGCGCCGCTGTGCGTGTCTGCAAATAGTGCGGCATCAAGTTTTGTAAATGGGTGCGCAGGCCGGCATCAAAATAAACAATCGGTGAACCCAACCATTCATAAAACGAAGCATTCGATTTTCCAAAGTGATGCAGCGCTTTACGCAGCTCCCAGCCCGTCATGTCTAAATCGCCAAAATCATCATGCCGATATTCAGGCGGCGCATGAACTTTTAGATATTCATTGTGCGGCCACACAAAAATGTAGCGAACATCGAAATCGCTATCACGCGAAGCAAAGCCCCAGGCGCGGCTGCCCGATTCACAAGCGTATAAAATGCGAAAGCCTTGTGCCGCTTCGATTTCACGCAGCGTTTGTTCAATTGCTTGCAGTTGAATTGTATCCATCAGAGGACAAGCTACTCGTTATTTGCCTCGCCGAACCATCTTTCGCGCAGTTGGTCGTAATCGCCGTTTTCTTTGAGGCGCAAAAGAACGCTTTCGACAGGTTTGCGCAGTTTGGAGCCGTT
>DASWNL010000049.1:0-34795 GCA_036399215.1 Abditibacteriaceae bacterium | reverse complement strand
CGGCGTTGCAAGTAGAGCACGGCCACGCTTATGTGCTAAGCGACGGTGCTGCATTTCGCTTGCCGTTGGGCCAATTGGCGCAGCGTGCTGCGGATGGCAAAGCGACATCAACATCCGATGCAAAACTTTCGGCTTTGCCAGTTGAATTTCTTACTCCGGTCGAACACATCGAGCCAGGCGCCTTAGAGGATGAAATTTATGATGATTTCATGGCAGTCATGCCGGAATACGATATCGCTTACGAGGAATCAATAGAAGAGCCGATGGGCGCCAGACTCTTGGATGCCGGACTTTCCACTGCGATTGAGGCGTCGGCTGATCTCCCAACGGAATTAAGCCAAACAGAACTAAGCCAGGTTGTTTGGAAGTTGCAAACGACGACACCAACGCGTTGGTTGGCTTTGGGCGAAATGGCAAAGCAGGCCGTTGGCGTGCAGTGCAACGGCTTCGAGGCGCGTTTCTTAGCACATCCTTTGGCCGCGCCGCCTGTGCTGGTTTCGACGTGGCGACAATTGCTGGCGTGCGGCGAAACGATTTTATTGGTAGCCGAAAATGGCCTATGGTGCGAAAATCAGAGCCACTGGGCGCAATTATGGGCCACACCCGCCACTGAAACTTTCAGAGGCGCCTTGCCGGGCCAGGAAGAAAACGAAGTGTGGCTATGGGGCGAAGACCAGGGCGATAGTTGCGGGCTGTGGATGCGCCGCTTGGATTTAAACCAGGCGGCAAGTCAGGCTTCTATCGGCCCGCTTTTGCGCGTGCCGGGCGCGCACTGGCGCGCTGACGAAGGCCATAAAGTCGAGGCTGGGCCGGTGCGTCTGGGCGACACGTTTTATTTTTGGGTTCGCACACCGCGAGGCCGCTTCATCGCGGCGTTGGACACGACGGCGCCCAACGCGCCGCGCGAGACCTTAACGCTCAATCAGCAAACCGTGTGGGCTTTGGGCGCCCAAAGCCAAGCCGGTGATTTTTTGGTGTATGCTTTGGACGACGGCACCGATGTGGAATTGGTGGCGCGGTGCGTGCGGCCTCTGGAAACGAATTCGTGGAGCGTGAAAAAAATTCGTCCGCACCGCCGTTTAACATCCGGCTCGCCCTTGGCGGCCACACTGTGCGATGGCCGCCTGTCATTGGCCGCTCTGGAAGAAATCGGCGGCCAAATCGTCGCGCGTGGCTACGTCTTCGATTTAAGTGAAACAGGTTAATCATGCAAATTTTCAGGCGGCAGGCGACGTATTGGAGGTGTTGGTTTTTACTGGCGATAAGCGGCGCATTGCAAGCGCAAAATGCCGCTCCTCCAGTGGCGCCAATAGCAACGCCGCGCACCAGCACCAGTTATAGCAAAGAGTTTCATCAACGCCTGCGTAAACGCATCGAAGAAGCCGTCGGAAAGTTCGGCCCTGGCGCCAAAGAGCAATTGGGCGCGCCGGGCGGTTTGCATTGGATTTTTCTGTTGCAAGTCGCGCGTTATCCCGGCGGCAATGTGCGGCAAAGCAATACCAAAAAAGGCATGGATGCTTTGATTGGCGATCTCATCGCCACCCGGCAAAAATGGTCGCCGGGGCAAGTCAACGACACCATTTCCTTCATTCCTTACCATTTCAACATATTGGGCAGTGCGGGGAACCGCCAAAAGAACCTCAGTGAATTTTTGGCGCGCCCCGATGATTTGAAAGCTGCGATTAACGTGGCGCCGCAGGCCGATAAATATCAAGGCAAGTTGTGGAAAGATGGCCACGATTGGCGCGCGGCTTTGCAGCAAACCCTCGAATGGATGCAGAAAAACGACATTGAGCCGCGCCATAGCGTGATTGTCGTAGTGGATTGGGATGATGTGGTGCAAGCGCCACAAACTCTGGATAACGGCAGCCGCGCGCAGGCCACTTCCAACGACTTGGTGCAGCCCGAAAACAAAAAACTTTACGACCAATATCTGGCGACTTTGCAACAAGCCGGATTCGACGGCAAGCAAAATTTATCAACGGTGCAAGCCGGAACTCTCGAATATGCCGTCGGCATTTTTACCACGACCGATTTAGCACCTTTGCCAACTCCATCTCCTCCTCCGCCTCCGACACCAACGCCAACGCCGATAGGTGGCGGTGGAAATCGTGACAACGGTGGTGGCCCTCCCCTTTGGCTTTTATTGCTTCCACTTCTGGCTGCCGCTGCCGCTATTTTGGGGCGTTCGCATCGCGTGAAAATCAACGGGGAGCGCGTGGAGTTTTTGCGCTTACTGGGGCGCGATCACATAGACATCATCGTCGAAGGCGGCACCTCCAACGCGCCGGCCAATTATGCGTTAACGGCGCGTTCGGTGGGTCATACACCGGCAACGGCATTAGCGACGATTCGCTTGGCATTTCCCGGCAAAATTACCGTCACAAACGGCGCTTTTACTTTGAACAAAATCAGCGGCTTTCAGGAAGTGCCCGGCGGCTTGCTACTAACGGCTTCCAAGGGCGAAGCGGAACTACTTTACAACGGTCAGCGCGCTACGATTTTAACAATTGAAAAAATGTGAGGAGAAAGATGAAAGAAAGCGTGAAACTGCTACGATGTTGTTGGTTGTTTGGCTTGTTATTGGTGGCGCTGTTTGCCTTTTCAAGCGATGGGCTTTGGGCGCAGGACGCCGTGCCAGCAACAGAATCTGCCGCACCAGACGCTAACGCGATTGCAAATGGAGGCGCGCCGCCTGGCGAAGATGTCCCGGCGTCAGCAGCGCGCCCGGATGTGCCGGGTTTCTGGCAATCGGTAGACAGCACTATTGTGATCTGGTCGCGCTTCGTTCAAGAAAACTTGCCGCCAGTGGTGGCCTGGCTACTGCTTTTTGTTTTCGCTTACGTTTGCGGATTGGGCGTTTTTAAAATCTCTTTTGGTAACAATACTTTCGGGCCGGATGCGGCGGCTAAAGGCTTCTGGATGCTGTCGTTTATTATGTTGTGTGGCGGCATTTTTCTGCTGCCTCTTACCTGGCCCTGGTGGGCGCCGCTGGCCTGGGTTTTTGGCTTGATTTGCTTGACGGTATTTTTGCTGGCCGTGATATCCAAACGTAACGCACGTTGAATAATTTAAAAGCTTCGCGGAGATAATTTCATGCCACAACGCACTTTGATTTTAGGGCTAGGTTCGACGGGCTTCGATATTTGCAAGTTGCTCTTAGAGCGCATTGAATGGGAATACGGCGGCCTGGAGCGCACGCCTTGGCTGGAGATTCTGGTTCTCGAAACCGAAGAAATCCAGGGCGATGGCATTCTCGAAAAAAACACGCGGCGCATTATGATGAGTGATACCGATTTCGCCAATCTCGTCAGCAGCCCTGCTACTTTTCAGCGCGAACTCGATTTGGAATCGTGGTGGCACGAGCCAACTTTGCGCGGCTTTTCGGGCATGGCCGGAAAAAAAGGCGCCGGCAACATTCGCATGGTCGGGCGCCTGGGCTTTTTGTATCCGGCGCATTTCAAAAGCACCGATGCAGCTTTGCGAAGTCGCCTGGACAAGCTCAAAGAACTTACGCCACAAAGCGCAGCGCAGGCTGTGCAGCCCGATTTCGATCCACAAAATCCGCCGCCGCCGATTCCTTTGTCCGATGAAATCACGGTTTTCGTGGTGGGCACCCTTATTGGCGGCACTTGTTCAGGCAGCTTTATAGACGCCGGTTACTTGTTGCATCAAAGCTTTCAAAAAAACGGTTATCCCTTGCAGCGCGTGAGTATTTTTACCTTGCCGCACATGGCTTACGACCCGGTCGGCTGGCAGCGACGACGAGCCAACGCTTATACAGCTTTGGTCGAATTGAATCATTACATGGCCGGCCATACTTACGTGGCGCAGTGGCCGACTTCTCCTGGCGAACCGATACCTCTTCCTACCATCGCGCCCTATGACACCACTTATCTGGTGCAGCCACAAGGCGGCAGCACCAACGATTTTGAAAAAGTCAAACTGGTGGTTTCACAGTTTCTGCACACCAGTATTTTTACTTCCAACGCCGGGCATGTCGGCGCCGCCATGATTGACGGCACTTCCAGCGTGGTGACTGGCGATAATAACGGCTCGCCTTCAGCGTATTACTCTTTTGGCCTGTCGGCCATAGAAATTCCCGGCTATCTCATCGCGCAGGGTTGCTGTTACCAACTGGGCTACGAAGCCTTTAGCGATTTCGTTAAAGAGCGGCCTAACGCGCCAGTCGAAGCCGATGCTTTTCGTGTGAAAATACTCGGCATTGACGAGGCCAAAGTCGGCCAATGGCTGCTGCGCGATGCGGGTTCGCAAGACACATCAGGCGGTGCACTTCGCAAAGCCATCGGGGGCGAAATCGAAAAAGCCGTGCATAACGCGCGTAACAGCGGCGGCGCGGCTGCCGGCCAATTGGCGCAAGTCGAAGAAAAAATCAACGTGGCGTTTTTAGCGCGCGGCGCCGATGCGCCGATTTTCAGCGGCGAGCAAATGACCGGCGCGCTGCCGCCGTATTTCGTGCCGGATCGCGTGGCGGCCAACGGGCAAACCTTGGTGCAGGATTATGCCAATCGCTTGCGCCGCGAATTGCAAATTGCCTTGCGTGATCCGGTGCGCGGCCCCAAGTGGTGTGCCGAAGTGCTGGACAACTGCACCGAATGGATAAACAACCGTCTCAGCCGTCTGCAAGATGGCAAAGCCCACGAAGAAGCCGCTCGTTTGGAAAAAGGTGCCCTGGGCGAAATGAATTCGCGGCGTCAGCGCATTGATTCGTGCGCACGCGATCCGTTTCTGGCCTTGTTTTTTGGGCGCAAAGCCGCCGTTGACCGCGAACTGACCGCTTATGGCGAAGCCGCTGTCAAAGCCTTCGAGCGCAAGTTGGAAATGACTTTGCTTTCACCTGAACGCGCTTTGTGGGAAAAACTTAAGCCCCTTATTGAGCGTTTGCGTGCACGCATCAACAGCAAAGGCGGCGACGGGCTTTTGCAGCAAGCCGAAATGATGCGCGATATCTTCAAGGCCCGCCTGGACGATTTGAACACCAAAACGCCACAACTTAACGGGCGAGCCTTTTACAAAGTCAACCATGATATCGCGCGCACCTATGAAAAAGTATGGGATGGCCGCGAAGCGGAAAAAGAAGCCGCCAAAATTGCCCTGCTCTTATCGTGGCCGGCGCTGCCGCAATTGAACGATCAAAATCAATTAATTGACGCCGGGGCTTACTTTGAAAAGGCGCCTTTGGCCGATAATCAGTTGCGCTTATATATCAATCGCAACGTTGAAAGATTAGCGCATCTGGCGCGGGGACGCGGTAACTTCAATATGGCGGTAGAAGCGCGAGTGTTAGAAGAGTTAAGAGAGCAAGACACGCCGGCATTGCGCGCCGAATGGGAAAAAAGCGCTGTGCTTTTGGATGCCAACCGTTCCAACACCACATTTACCGAAGTCGGCAGCAACAACGCCCACATTGTGTTTCTTCCGCCTGGCGACAACGCGCGGCGCACAGAGATCGCCGGCGAAGTCAACAGCTTTAGTGACCGGCCTTTTAAAAAAGAAGATAATGCTTCGCCGCAAAGCTTGCTGTTTTTGCAAGCCTTCGGTGGTTTTCCACTGGCTATTATCAAAGGCTTTCAAAATCGCAATTTCGAGAGCACCAATTTTCGCCATTCGTTTGCCGAAGAATCGCGCAAGAATTCGATTTTATGGTCACGTGCCGACATTGAGTGGCATCCTTTCGACGGAGACCGAGACACGCAAAGCCAGTGGCGCATGGGCCTTTTCCTGACGGCGCTGGCCTTTTCGCGCACCGACTCGGCGGATGACACCCTAATTCAACTCAAAAGCGGGCACTTTGTTTACAAGCCGGCTGTGCCCTTTCAGGCCGGCGCCGGTCACGACCGCGTGGAATTTGGCCGCGATTTGCGGCGCGCCGCGCACGATTTGCGCGAAGCCGAAAACGGACAAGCCCAAACGCGCTTGCAAGGCGACATAATGCAAATTCGCGCTGCTCATGCCGTAAAAGATTTGGCTCGGAGTCTGGAAAATCTTTACAACAGCATTGAGCAGTATCGCCTGACAATTTCGGAAACGGCTTTCGCAAAGAACACAAATCAGCTAAAAAAAGAGGCGGCACAAACCACTCAAAATGGTGCCGCTCAAAACGGCGTGGCCCAAAATGCTCCCACTTCTCCCGCCGTAGTCACTGCCAACAAAGCTTATGAGTTGATTCGGATTTTCTGGGCCAACGATCCACAAATGTTGACGGAACTCAGCGCGCCTTTCTCGACAGCGCGCTTGTTGCCTAATATAGAAAAACATCAAGCCGGCGAAACCTACATGGGCGGCTCGTTCCGATCATCCGGCTACTATTGCATCGCTCCTCATCCAGGCCACCCGGTTTTCTTTGGAGCCGAGGAAAACGACGTGCCCAATCGCTGCCCCGTATGTAATCAGCCTTGTAAATAAATTCGTAAATCACTTCAATGCCTGCTTTTTTTAATAAGTCGCTGCTTTTTGAGTTGGCGATTGTGCTGCCGATTATCATTTATTGTTTTGCGCGCTACTGGCGCCAAACCAGGGCCTTGCGCGCCCTGTCGGCCTCGTTGCAGGTAGAACGCAGCACTCTGCTGGCGGCGCAAAGCGCACTTGTCGGGCGTAGCGACGCCGCTGCTCAACGCCTGGCAGATTTGCGCGGCGCCTTGAAAAACAACACTTTGGTTGAGCGACGGTTTCGCGCTGTCGAAGGCGGCGCGCGTCGCTTGCCCGAACCCCATCTATCGCGTGAAGTGGTCAGTGCTACCGATGAAGCGCGCTTCTGGACGGGCGCTTTTACATTTATCGGGTTGGGCGGCACCTTAATTTGCCTGAGCATCGCCGTGGTTTATTTGATGCTGATTATTCAGCCGGCGGCGGATGGCGGGCGGGGCATGGAAGAAGTAGTGTCGCATTTGATTTCGGTTTTCGGCGGCATGGGCGCGGCATTCGCCTGCACCGCCGCCGGGGTTTGTTTCACGCTGCTGCTGGGCGGCCAAATTTCGCAAGTCGAGCGCGATTGGGAAAATCTGCGCGCCGAATTGGATGATTTTTCGTTGTTGGAAATGGAGCCTTTAGTGGCTCAGGTTCGCAACGATGAAGAAGATTTAACGCGCCTGGAAAAACTAATGGCGCACATGGAAAGCATCAGCGCCGGTTTCACCCAGGGGTTGGAAGCCAGCTTATTCGGCGTTGAAAAGTTGCAGGAAGTCAACGCGCAAATCAGCGACGAATGGCGGGGCGCCGCGCAAACTTTGGGCGGCGCTGTAGACGGACTTTCAGCCAGCGCCGACAGTTTGGATGGACAATTGAAAAAGCTGACCGGTGTTATCGAATCTTATGACCAGTCACAGGGCGCGCGGCAACGCGCCTGGGATGAAGGCGCCGGACGCGCTTTATTATCGCTGCACGAAACTCTTGTGGGCGCACAAATGGCTTTTGAAAAATTGGACGCGCTCCGCAGCGAATTTTTAACTGAAGGCGAAGCATTGCGCGCTGAATTATTGCGGCGCAGTGATGCCCTGCGCGGCGAAATGCTGCAACAAAATGAACAATCGCGTGGCGAAATGCGAGAGGTTTTGAGAGTCGTCGAGCAATCGGCGCAAAACATGGGCACTACCTCACAAAGCACAATTTTTCAATTGCGCGACGAAATCAATAAAGGGCTTTTAGGCGTGCAAGACGCGATTGATAAAGGCGTTGACAGCGAAGAAAGATTATTGGTTGAATTCGCCGCTATTCTGCAAAAAATGGGCGATTACGCCAGTCATGTCGAAGAAGTTCTGCATCAATTGCCAATGGCTATCGGCGGCCAGCCTTTGTTGCAAATCGAGCCGTTGCATTTAGAATCGTTGGCGCAACTTAACGCGCATGTCGGCCAGGTGCGCGGTGAAATTAGCGGCTTGCGCGGTGATGTGCGCGAAGTTTTAGGCGACGAATTGAAAGCGACTTTGCAAGCCTCGGCCAACGGTGCCGGACAACAATTGAAAAACCTTATGGACGGTATGGAGACATTGGGCCGCCAGGTGCGGCAAACTGGCGGCGCGCAGGGCGGCGACCTCAAAACTATGCAGGAAGGCTTGTCGGCCTTGAACGCCGATATGCGAACTTTGGCGGCGCACGTTACGCAAATCAACGACAAAGTGAGCCGTCTGGACAAGTCGTTTGTCATTCGTCTGGGTGGGCGCAAATGACGCAACCAGTGACAAAGCCAGTGAGGGAACCATGAAAAAACGCCGCGATGTGTTTTCGTTTTTCGCTAACCCGTTCGTGGTGCTGGCCGACATCATGGTGTGCCTGATGTTCATCATCGCGCTGTTTTTGCTGGCCACCACAATCTATACCAAAGAAGTCGAAAGCGCCTTATTACTTAAGCAAAAGCGCGAAAACATGGCGGATTCACTGGAGGGCCAGCTAAAAGAGCGTGGTTTTCAGGCCAAGCGTGAAAACCTCCCCCAGAGCAAAGATAAGTATCGTCTGGGCAATCTGCTGATTGGTGAAAGCGATGGCAGTTTGCAACGCTTTAAATTCTTAGGCGGACGTCTGGACTTCAAAACCAACCAGGCGTTTTTCGTGCAAGATGAGACGGCGCGGCAAATGCTGCGAATTTTAGGACACACGCTTTTACAAAATCGCTCAGCGATAAAATCCATCGTTATTGAAGGCCACGCCGCACCGAGTGAAACCCAACCGTGGCTACTCTCGCAGCAACGCGCCGAAGCGGTGCGCCGCCAATGGGCACGGGATGGTTTTTTGGGAAAAATTTCATGGTCGGCGCCGATTGCGGCGGTTGGTTTTCTGAAAAGCATCAACAAGACTGAGTTTTTTCACCAATGGCATCTGGAAGAATACCAGGCGCGCCGCGCGCCAGCCAATAATGGTCTGGGGGTAATTCCTGAAGCATGGATTATTTCATCGGGTCGTGGTGACAGCGTTTCGGGCGAGTCATCGGTTGAATTCAAAATCGAATATACCGAGCGCGGCACACATCCCCTGGATACGGTTCTACAAAATTTGGGGGAGCCGCATCGCGCCGAGGCCTTAAAACGAAATTTATTTGTGCCGGACACCATTAAGCCAGGCAATCCATGAGCCTCTATGTCGATCTATGAACATCACAACGCAAGGCGTGCCGTTTCCCGCAACGGCAGCTTTAAACGAAACGCTGCGCCACTGGATTGAGTGGAGCGAAGCGCATAGCGAAGCCACCGCCACCGAACTCTGGGCGGCTTATGGGGAACAAGGGCGGATGTCTTTAATCAACGTGCCACCGTTGTGGCTTTCGCTGCGCGTGCATCCGGCGTGGCGCAAGCGTGCATCTTTGGCGTTATGCCGCGCGGCATTAGCGCGTTTAGAACTGCAAATCTGGCCGCAACCCGCTGAAGGCCGCGAAGAAGCGCATTTATGGGAAATGGCGCTGGCGATTTCGCCGCGTGCCGTGAAGGAATGGCAAGTCGAGTGGCCGGATTTCGCCAAAGACGAAGGCATTTACAACGTGCATTATCGCTTGGCCGATTTAGCGCGCCGCGCCGCGCGGCACGATGGCGCGGCCTTAACTCTTTACATCGAGAACTTCTATGGCAACGCTGCTTTGCCGTGGGCCAGACACAGCCCTGGCGGTTATCACGACCCGGCTCAATTGCTTGAACGTGGCGCCCGTATTGACAACGCGGTTTTGCAAAATCCCGCCGAATTAAATCGCCGCTACGGTTTTTGCCTGCGGCTGAGATTACTTAACTATTCCGCCGGTTGGGTGGCGACTTCTCTGGCGTTGGCCCAGCAAAATCTGGCGTTGGCCCAGCAAAATAAAGCTGTTAAAACAGCCTCCTCAGCGGCGACCCATAAAAAATTGGCGTTCCCATCCGCCGATTTAAAAACCGTGGCTAAGTCATTCTCCTTTGATGCAGCCCACGAAACTTTAAGCGAGAACGAGAAACCACATGGCTAAAATTGAAAAAATGCTGGAAATGTTCAGCACTCGCAATGTAGAGCGCGCCATTCTCATTGGCGACCGTCCTTTTCAACTTTACGCAGGTGGGCGCAAAGTTGAAGGTTCGCTAACGCCCGCTACTCAACTGCGCGAAGTGCTCGAAGAGATTACGCCCACCCAATTCCTGCCCTCACTAAATGAAGGTGGTGCTTTTCATTTTCGTTATCCTTCACCGCATGGCACCTTTGACATTGGCGTGGAAAATTTCGTGGGCACGTTGCAAGTTACCATTACCCCGGCCAAAGCCGGCACCTTAGCGCCCAAAGGCCCATTGTATTCGACTTCGCAAGCCGAAGTAACCATCGTGCCGACAACACCTGTAATCCAACCGCCCGCGCAAGACTCCCCCGTTTCGCGTGAAATGCCAGCGCCGCCTTGGGCGGCCCCTATCACACTACCCTCGTCATCCTCAACTTCAAGCACAACTGTTTCTGCGGATTCTGCACCGCTTGATTCGACAGACTCTTCGCCAGCACAAGCCATTGTAATTCCAGCTACGCCTCCGGCGTCCGATTTAGCCAAACCCGATTCCACAAAATCGGTGCCCTTGGCACAAAGCAATTTGGGCAATCTCGCCTGCACTTTGCATCCTGACCGCGCTGCCGCCGGCGTTTGTGCCCATTCAGGCAAGTTCTACTGTAGCGATGATTTGGTTGAAGTCGAAGGCCGTCTGTATGGTAAAGAAAATCTATCTTTTGTGCTTTCCGAAGCGCGGCGCACCACACCACAAGTCGTTATCAACAATTCTCCGCAAGCTATCGCTTCTCCCGTAGTCAACACACAATTTAACGCGCCACCCATGCCTGCGCCGGTTATGGTGGCTTCGCCTCAATTATCGCGCCTGACGGCAGGGCTGCTTGGCATTTTTCTGGGTGGTTTGGGCATTCATCGTTTTTATATGGGCTACCATTCTATTGGCTGGCTGCAAATTTTGGTTACTGTTTGCACTTGTGGCTATGGCAGCATCTGGGGCTTCATCGAAGGCATAGTTATTCTATGCGGCGGAATGAAAGATGCCCAAGGCCGCCCTCTGGTTTGAAATCAACCCCACAATCGCTGCATTAAGACAAATAAACATATTGTGAATAATTTCACGGTATGCAGAAAAAGAAGGCGCTGCTACACTGCCCATCAGTTCCACAAAAAACCCGCAGATTTCGCCTCTGGGCGGTCTTTGCGAAAGATTTCACAAAGTCGCTTAGCAGAGTTTTAGAGTCGTCGCGTCATGCCTTCATCCGTAGTGCATTCATCTCAGACTAATCCATTAGAAGCGCCGGCTCGCGTTGGCAGCCGCCGTTTTGCTCTGTATGGCTGGGGGGTGCTGGCCTATTGCCTGTTGATGATTGCCTGGGGCGTTTTTGTGCGTGCCAGTGGTGCCGGTGACGGTTGCGGCGCGAATTGGCCTAAATGCGACGGCGAACTGATGCCGCTTTTTAGTGGCAACTGGGAAAAAACAGTTGAGGCCAGTCATCGTGCGACAACAGGCATTTTCATGCCGCTTGTGATTGCACTCTGGGTGTGGTCAGTTCGCCTGTTTCCCAAACAAGGCGCGCATCCGGCGCGGCGAGCGGCGTGGTGGGCGCTGCTTTTAACCGTTGTCGAGGCGCTTATTGGCGCTGTCCTTGTGAAATTTGGTTGGGTTGATAAAAACACCTCGACAGGCCGCGTAGTTTTGGGCATCGCGCATCTGGTTAACACTTTTGGCTTGATCACAGCGTTATGTTTAGCGGCCTGGTGGGGCGGCGGCGCGGCGCGATTGCAAACTCGCGCACAAGGGCCGCTGGCAGGTGCGTTATGGGGTGCTTTGGGCGGCGCGTTATTGTTAGGTGTCACCGGCGCCATTAGTGCTCTGGGCGATACGATTTACCCGGCACGTTCGCTGGGTGAGGGCTTTCAGCAGGATTTCAACCCGACTTCTCATTACCTTTTGCAATTGCGCGTCTGGCATCCCTGGTTGGCGGCCACTTTGAGCCTTTACGTCATTTTAGTGGCAGGCGTTGTCACGAAATTACGGCCTGCGCCCCAGGTGATTTTGTGGGCACGCATCATGGCCGGAGTTTTTGTAGCGCAGATGCTGGTCGGTTTGTTGAATTTGTTAATGCTGGCGCCGATTGCCATGCAGATGCTGCACTTGTTCTTAGCCGATCTGACATGGCTGAGCATTTTAATGTTGGTCGTTGCAGCGTTATCCGAAGGCGTGCCGCACGCTGAAATTGCGCAGGATGAAGGCTTAGCCGCGCTTTTGGCGGGTTACGAAATCGAAACGACGGGACGCGCCACCTGGAAAGATTATCTGCTAATGACCAAGCCGCGCGTGATTAGCCTGTTGCTTTTAACAACCGTAGCGGCGATGTTTATCGCTGAGGGCGGTTTTCCCAATGGCTGGCTCATTTTAGCGACAAGTTTGGGCTTTTACATGGCGGCAGGCGCGGCGAATGCCATTAATATGGTGTTGGAGCGCGACCTGGACGTAAAAATGAAGCGCACAGCCAGCCGTCCAACTGTTACACAAAAAGTTTCATCGCGTCATGCGCTGCGTTTTGCATTTGCGTTAGCCTTTGGCTCATTCGTAATGTTGAACGTGTTCGCTTCGACGATGGCGGCTTTAATGGCATTGTCGGGTCTGGTGTTTTATGTGGTGGTTTATACCATCTTGCTTAAGCGCCGCACGTGGAGCAATATTGTCATCGGCGGCGCGGCGGGCGCTTTTCCTCCGCTTGTCGGGTGGGCGGCAGTCACTGGAGATTTATCCAATCTGGCTCTTGTGATGTTCGCTTTAATTTTCGTCTGGACGCCGGTGCATTTTTGGGCGTTGGCCTTGTTGATTAAAGAGGATTATGCCGAAGCCGGCGTGCCGATGTTGCCCTGTGTGCATGGCGACCGCGCAACGATTATTCAAATTGCGGCTTATGCGGTGCTGACCGTAGTGGTTTCGCTTGTGCCGTTCTTTTTGCGCGATGCCGAAGGCGTGCCCTGGGCGGGCCGCTTTTATATGGGAGCGGTGCTACTATTAAATGCCGCTCTGGCCTGGTTTAGCGTGCGTTTATGGAAAGCACCGGAAAAGCCGCAGGCCAGCGCGTTGTTTCATTACTCAATGTTGTATTTGGGTTTGTTGTTTGTGTCACTGGCGGTCGAAAAAGCCGGTATCATGGCCGCAATTGTGCCCATAGCGGCGCTGGCAATTTGTTTTGAGTTGGAAAAACTTTGCCGTTCTGAAGCAAAAATGGCGGCAGAAACGGTGGGCAAAGCAGCGGCAGGTTGATATAGTTTTTTGAGCCGTGCCGTTGTTAAGAACGCTTGAAGAACCATCGTAAACGAGTTGAAGTAGCGGCAAGTTCCGCTCTTGCAGACTTTTGCAGGCTCGTAAGACTTTGTAGATCAGACGAAAGAAGAATCAAGGCCGAGCATGGCGCAACTTTTCAGTTCACACGCGAACGTCTACGCGAAGACAACAATTGTCGGTGCGGTTTTGGGAGTTTTGGGCCTTTCAGGTGCGGTTTTCGCCTTCAACCAGACCTATGGCAACCGCATGTATGTGCCGGTTGAGCAGCCCGTTCAGTTTTCCCATAAGCACCACGTCAAAGACGACGGCATTGATTGCCGCTATTGCCATAGCAGCGTCGAGGATTCGGCGTTTGCCGGCATTCCGCCCACGCATACCTGCATGAGTTGTCACTCGCAGATTTGGAGCGACAGCCCCTTATTGCAGCCGGTTCGCGAAAGCTTAGCCACCGGACAACCGATTCCGTGGACGCGCGTGCATGACATGCCGGACTTCGTTTATTTCAATCATTCGATTCACGTCAAAAAAGGCGTCGGTTGCCAGACCTGTCATGGCGATGTGAGCGAAATGCCGATTACCTGGAAAGAGCACACCATGACGATGAGCTGGTGCCTGGAATGCCATCGCCATCCCGAAAAATATGTGCGCCCACGCGAAGCGATTTACGACATGGATTGGAAGGCTTCGGACGTGCTCAATCCTGAAACCGGCAAGCCGTATAGCCAGGACGAACTGGGCCGCAAACTCGTGAAAGATTACCGCATTCGCAACGAAGAGCAGATTACCAACTGTTCGGTCTGCCACCGTTAACAACGGCTAAAAATAAGATGAGCGACGATATTAAGCTGATCACCAAACAAGAAAAGACCGAAAAAATGCCGGCGAATTTCATTCCGCTGACATCACTCACGCGCGCCACCTCGGTGCAGGCGGTTGAGGCCAAGTCGCATCTGGATTTGAAAACCGTGCGCGAAAAATTAGCGTTGGGTAAAGGCCAGGGCTACTGGCGCAGTCTGGAAGAGTTGGCTTCGCGCGAAGACTTTCATGATCTGATGCAGCGCGAATTTCCACAGGGCGCGCCACGCGATATGACTCCGCTCACGCGCCGCGAATTCGTGCGCTTGATGGGTGCTTCGCTGGCCTTGGCAGGATTAGCCGGATGCGCGTTTCAACCAGCGGAAAAGATTCTGCCCTATTCCGAACAACCGGAGCACATTGTGCCCGGCAAGCCCTTGTTTTATGCAACAGCAATGACCCTTGGCGGCTACGCGATTGGCGTTTTGGCTGAAAGCCATCTGGGCCGCCCGGTCAAGTTAGAAGGCAACCCGCAGCATCCGGCCAGTGGCGGCGCTACTGACCCCTGGATTCAGGCCTCGCTGCTTGATTTATATGACCCCGAACGCTCACAAAACGTGAAGCGCTTAGGTGAAAACTCAGCGTGGGATGCTTTCGCCGGTTCGCTGGAAGCGGCTCTGGAAGGGCAACGTGCCAAGCGCGGCGCGGGCCTTCGCATCTTGACCGAAACCATAACTTCGCCGACTTTAGCCGCGCAGATTACACGCTTGCGTGCTTTATATCCACTTGCACAATGGCATCAATGGGAGCCGATTTCGCGCGACAATGTGCGTGAAGGCGCCCGCATGGCTTTTGGCGAAGTAGTGGACACCATTTATGATTTCTCCGGCGTGACGCGGGTGGTTTCTTTAGATTCCAACTTCTTGCAGGAAGAGCCGGGGCGTCTGGTTTATGCGCGGCAGTTTATGGATACGCGCCGCGCCCAGCGCGTGACACAAAGCAAAGACAAAAGCCGCTTTTACGCCATTGAATCCATGCCGACCATGACCGGCGCTGTAGCTGATAATCGCCTGCCATTGCGAGCCAGTGACATTGAAGCGTTTACACGCGCTTTAGCAGCGGAATTGGGAGTTGCCGGTGTGAGCGGCGAGGCGCCCAAAGCTGGCATCGAAGGCGAAGACGCTGCTAAATGGGTAAAAGCGATTGCCGATGATTTGAAAACTGCGCGTGGCACGAGCGTTGTCATTACCGGCGAGCATCAGCCGCCAGTTGTTCATGCCCTTGTTCATGCCCTTAACGCGGAACTGGGCAACGTCGGCAAGACCGTTAATTACATGGCGCCGGTTGAAGTCAATCCGGTTAATCAAATGCAGTCGCTGCAAAACTTGACGAGTGCTATTAACGCTGGAACAGTGGATATGCTGCTGATTTTGAGTGGCAATCCGGCCTATAACGCGCCTGCCGATTTGAAATTTGCCGAGACTTTGGAAAAATTGTCGCGTAACAAAGACAAATTCACGGCGCATTTAGGCCACTACTTCGACGAGACAGCGCGTCTTTGCCAGTGGCACGTGCCACAAGCGCATTACTTAGAAGCGTGGGGCGATGCACGAGCCTTTAACGGCACGATTTCAATCCAGCAGCCGCTGATTCAGCCTCTTTATGAAGCGGCGCGTTCGCCCATTGAAGTCCTGGCAGCCCTGCTCGCACCCTCGACCAGTGCCGCCATTCAAACCTTGCCTTCGGGCTATGAAATCGTGCGCAACTACTGGATGAGCCAGCGTGGTGGAGCCACTAATGGGCGTAATGGTGCCCGCGTCGAAGATAGCCCGTCGCCTTCCAGTTCGCAGCGCACCGGCGTAGCGAATAACGGCGGCATTGGCATTACTTCCACTTCGCAGGGTGGTGTGATGACCGGCAGCGGAGTCAGCAACGGTGCGCCGAGCGGCTTTGATAAATGGTGGAACAAAGCGGTGCATGACGGCTTGATTACGGGCACAGGATTGCGCCCGCGAACCGTTACGGCACGCGACAGTTTTCCGGCTGCAACACCAGCGCCAGCCGGCATTGAAATCACGCTGCGCACTGATCCTTCATTGTGGGATGGACGCTTTGCCAACAACGCCTGGCTGCAAGAGTTGCCGGCGCCTCTTACCAAACTGGTGTGGGATAACGCCGCGCACATGAGTCCGGCGATGGCCGCGAAAAACGACGGCTTGCGTAACGGCGACTTAATCGCTTTGAAAACGCCGAACGGCTCTTTGGTCATGCCGGTTCTGATTGTGCCGGGTCATGCTGATGAATCCATTACGGTGCATCTGGGCTATGGACGCGATAAGCACATCACTCGCTTGCTTGATGGAGAAGATGGAGAAGGTGTCGGTTTCAACACCTATACCATTCGCACCACAAGGGCGATGAGCATTACCAGTGGCGAAATCAGCCGGGCCGGCGGTTCGTATCAACTGGTGACGACACAAGAGCATCATTTAATTGACCCCTCCTTGCCACAAAAGCCAGGACAAGTGGATACCTTTGCCGACCGCAAAGATGACATCTTGAAATCGGCCAATTTAAGCGAATACAAATCCGGTGAGTTTCCACACGGCGCACATCATCGCCCACCATCAATGTATCCGCCGATGTGGCCCTCGGACATTTCCACGCAGAACCAGTGGGCAGATGTGCCCGGCATGGGGCCGACCGGTTATGAAACCAAGGGCGTGGGTGACTCGCATGGCAAAAGCACCACGCATAACAGCGCCGCGCCGCATAGCGCGCCAAATGTAACAGGCGGACACGGGGCACAGGGCGACCAGAAACATCATGCCGAAAAAGGCGGTGCGGGCGGGCGCACTTTGCAAGATGTGCCGAAAGCCAGCAAGGACGGCATTGATCGCAGCCATTCACAAAAAGAAAACGTAGTGCCACAGAATGTGCCTGGTAAGGAACAGGCTGAGGAAGAGGCACAAAAGAAGGGCGAAAAATCTGGTCTATACAAAGCCGAAAACTACGCGCAGCATCAATGGGGCATGAGCATTGACCTCAATACCTGCATTGGCTGCAACGCCTGCACCATTGCCTGTCAGGCCGAAAACAACATTGCCACAGTAGGCAAGACGATGGTCGGCATGAGCCGTGAGATGCACTGGCTGCGTATTGATACCTATTACAAGGGTTCGGCGGAGAATCCGACGCCGTATTTTCAGCCGATGCTGTGCCAGCACTGCGAAAAGGCGCCCTGTGAGCCGGTTTGCCCGGTTGAAGCGACTTCGCACAGCGCCGAAGGCATCAACGAGATGACTTACAATCGCTGCATCGGCACCAAGTATTGCTCGAACAACTGCCCTTATAAGGTGCGGCGCTTCAACTTCCTGCAATTTGCCGATCAGCAAACGCCGACGATTCAGATGATGCGCAACCCGGATGTCACGGTTCGTTCGCGCGGCGTGATGGAAAAATGCACCTTCTGCGTGCAACGTGTGAACCAGGCGCGCATTCAGGCTGAGCGCGAAGAGCGCGCCATTAAAGATGGTGAAGTGTTGACGGCGTGCCAGCAGGCGTGCCCGACTAATACCATTGTCTTTGGCAACCTGATTGATAAAAACAGCAAAGTTCGGGCATTGCGCCACAACGATCTGGCTTTTGCCGTATTGCCCGAACTGAGCACGCATCCGCGTGTGACGTATTTAGCGCAGATTCGCAATCCGAATCCGGCTTTGGAGCTGGATAAGGCAAACGAAGCCGAGGAATCGCATTCGCCGGCGCACGAAGGTGCGGCTGGTTAGAGAAAGACCCTCACCCCCGGCCCCTCTCCCAATTCGCTTCGCAGGAGAGGGGCCGGGGGTGAGGCATACGCTTTTGAAAGATTAGAAATTCGGAGCATAAGAACTCGGTCACCCCTCTCCCGCGAAGCGAATTGGGAGAGGCGGGCGCCCTCTGGGCAGGTGGGGTGAGGGTTGAGTCGTTTAGTTAGAAGGAGTTTTAAGTCATGGCCGTAGCACACGCGCCGCACGACAAACATAGTCCGCATCACAAACCGGAAATGCTGGGCGATAATCAAGAAACAGATTTGATTATCGGGCCGGGTCATGATTACGATTCGGTCACCAAAAAGATCGCCGATGCCGTTCTGGTGCGGCCCGTGTCATGGAGCTGGCTGGCGATGGTGGGCGGCTTTGGGGCGCTACTCGGCATGTTGCTCATGTCGCTGGGCTGGACGTTTCTGATGGGCGTTGGCATCTGGGGCATCAACATTCCGGTTGCCTGGGCCTTTGACATCATCAACTTCGTGTGGTGGATTGGTATCGGCCACGCCGGAACGCTGATTTCCGCGATTCTTTTGCTGCTCCATCAAGGCTGGCGCACTTCGATTAACCGCTTTGCGGAAGCCATGACGCTCTTTGCCGTAGTTTGCGCGGGCATGTATGTGACTTCGCACGTGGGGCGCCATCAATACGCCTACTGGCTGTTTCCCATTCCCAACACGATGGGCCTGTGGCCGCAGTTTCGTAGTCCGCTTTCGTGGGACGTATTTGCCGTTTCGACGTATGCAACGGTTTCGGCTTTGTTCTGGTATGTTGGTTTGGTGCCCGACCTGGCAACCTTGCGCGACCGCGCTGAAAATCCGGTTATCAAGCGGCTGTATGCGATTGCCGCTTTAGGTTGGCGCGGCTCGCAGCGGCACTGGCATCGTTATACGGCGCTGTATTTGATTTTGGCCGGCATTTCGACACCTCTGGTTTTATCGGTTCACAGCACGATTTCTTTTGACTTCGCCTTTGGCCTGGTGCCTGGCTGGCATTCGACGATCTTTCCACCTTACTTCGTAGCGGGCGCGGTCTTCGCTGGTTTTGCTTTTGTGCTGATTCTTGCCATTCCGCTGCGCGCTTTTTATAACATGCGCGATCTCATCACCATGCGGCACATTGAAAACTGCGCCAAGGTGATGCTGGCAACCGGTAACGTCGTGTTTTACGGTTACCTGATGGAACTGTTTCTGGGTTACTTCACCGGCAACAAATACGAAGCCTACATGACCAGCAACCGCATGTTTGGCCCTTATGGCTGGACGTATTGGACGCTGATTTTCTGCAATGGCATTATCACGCAGACCTTGTGGGTCAAGAAGCTGCGCACCAATATCGCCTGGCTGTTTTTCATCTCGGTTTTGGTCAGCATCGGCATGTGGTTCGAGCGTTTTGTGATTATCGTGTCGAGCTTGCACCGTGAGTTTTTGCCTTCGGGCTGGGCACAATATAACCCGACGATTTGGGAAATCATGATGTATATCGGTTCGATGGGCCTCTTTACCGTGCTCTTTATGTTGTTTGTGCGCGCTTTGCCCTCAATCTCGATAGCCGAAATGAAAGAATTAGTGCATCACGAGGAGCAGCACGGGTCGCATTAACCCCACCTGACCCTCTCCTTGCTAAGGGGAGGCGAGTGATGAATTATGGAAATCAAGCAAGAATCGCCAATTTACGGTATCGCTGCCGAATACGATACGCCTGAAGCCTTGATGGAGGCCGCCAATCGCGTGCGCGAGGCAGGTTACGTCAAGATTGATGCTTATACGCCGTTTCCTGTGGAAGGCATGTCGCAGGCGCTGGGCATCAAGGACAAGTGGATCATCATTTTGATGCTGATTGGCGGCTTTATAGGCGCGTTCAACGGCTTGCTCTTGCAATACTGGGGCAGCGTGGCATCGTATCCACTTAATATCGGCGGGCGCCCGATTATCAGTTGGCCGCAGATGGTGGTTATTACTTTTGAATTGACCATTTTGACAACGGCCCTCACTGGTGTCTTTGGAATGTTTCTGTTGAACGGCTTGCCGGAATTGTATCATCCGATGTTCAATGTGCCGAACTTTGAGCGGGCTTCACAGGACAGGTTTTTCCTGTGTGTCGAGCAAAAAGATAAGAAGTTCAACGTGGATGAAGTAACGAACTTGCTATCACATACGGGCGCATTGCAGATTTCACCGGTGGCGCGTTAAGCGAACGCTGGAAAGCAAACGCTGGAAAGCGAACGCTTTTATAAAGCATGATGAATGCGATGAAGAGAACACGCAAAAATTTAATAGCTGCCTTAGCCTTGCCTCTTGTGGCATCTCTGGCGGGTTGCACGCGCGACCACGAATTCCAGCCGGTCGATATGTGGAATCACTCGCGCTTGAAGCCTTATGAGCCTAATGCCTCGCAAAGCGATTTGCGTGCGGGCACTACGGCGCGTGCCATGCCGGCGGGCGCCATTGCACGTGGTCAATTGCAGGAAAATGACGCGCTTTATACCGGCATGGCCAACGGTCGGTTGGTAACGGCTTTTCCAATTGCGGTTAACGAAGCAACTCTTAAGCGTGGCCAGGAGCGCTACACCATTTTCTGTGCGCCGTGTCATGGCGGTTTAGGTGATGGCAATGGCTTAATTGTTACGCGCGGCTTTGCCAAGCCACCGGATTACTTAGAGCCTCGCGTTTTGAATGCACCTATTGGTCACTATTACGATGTGATTACCAACGGCTACGGTGCGATGTATTCTTACGCGGCGCGTGTGCCGGTTAAAGACCGCTGGGCCATTGCCTCCTACATTCGCTTGTTGCAGCGCACGCGGGCACAGGGCAAAAACGCCGGGCCGATTGTGCCGGGTGGCGGCGTTTACGAGCCATATGAAAAAGCAACAGGCGGCGCGCATGGCGGCGGACACGGCTCGGAGCAGGGGACGGAACACGGCGCCGAGCCTCGTGGCGGTGACCATCGCGGCCAGCCCGGCGCGCAGGGTGAAGTTGATCCTAAAGGGCCAGTGGATAAAAGTTTTATTCCTGAAAAAAGTTCAGAACACAAGGCTTCGGGCACCGGAGGCGGTTTGACTGAGCCGGGGCATTAAGAATTAAAATGCGGGACGGATAATTCGCAGTTCCATGAGCACTAATCTCAATTCGACATCACAATATGGGCCGCAACTGGACAAGCTGCGCAACATGGGCGTTATTGCGGCGATTGCCGGCATTGTCATCGCGGCAGGCACGCTGCTGGGTTCACTGAATGCACCGGTTAACACCGATTACCTGAACCAGAATGTGCCGGCGCACACGCAAGAAGGCATGGCGCGCTTTTATCAGGCGTATCTATTTGCGTGGTTGTTCTGGACGGGTGTCACCTGGGGGCCGGTGGCGCTGCTTTTGTTGCATAACACTGTCGGCGGCGGCTGGGGCTTTGTCTTGAAGCGCCAATTGACGGCAGCCACGGAAAACCTGCCGCTAATGGCCGCTTTGTTCCTGCCGTTACTTATAAGATGGCCTGGTTCCGAATATACAGGCTTGCAATACATCTATCCCTGGGCCACGCCAAAAGCGCCGGAATACGCCAACCATCATGTAGTGCAACATCAGCAGGATTTCATGGGCGGCTGGATGAAGACCTCTTTTGTCATTATCCGCCAGTTCATCTACTTTGCGATTCTGATGTTCTTTGCAGCGCGCATCAATAAGCTGACATGGGGCATGAACAAGGAAAACGCGGCACGCAACGTTGAAAAGCTGAATCAGATGAGTCCCATCAGTATCGTGATTTACGTGATTATCGTCACGCTATGGGCCATTGATTTAATCATGACCATCACGCCGGGCTGGGTCACTTCAATTATCGGGTTGCTTTTCGTTGTCGGACAGGGTTTATCTTCGTGGGCGCTCTTTGCGGCACTCACTTCTTATGTTGCTGGTGGCAAGCCACCGCTTTCGCAGGTGCCAACGCGATACATCCGTGACATCGGCAACTTCACCTTAGCTTTTACGCTGTTGTGGAGTTACATGTCCTATAGCCAATTCCTGATTACCTTTTCGGGAAACCAGGCCGAAGAGGCCCTGTTCTACGAATGGCGCCAAAAGGGAAGCTGGCAGATTATCGGTTTATTGCTTTTGGCCGCCCATTTTATCTTGCCGTTTTTAGCTTTGTTATCGAGTTCGGTTAAGACCAATATCAACAGTCTGGCGAAGTTGGGCCTGATCATCATCTTCATGCGCTTTGTAGATTTGTATTACTGGACGGCGCCGACATGGAACGCTCAGATTCGTATCGATAGGATTTTGATGGACATCGGGTTGCCCTTGGCCATTGGCGGCATCTGGATCGCGTTATGGGCTACCAACATGAAGGATAAGCCTTTGGTGCCTGAAGATGATCATCGCTTGCATGGTGCCTGGCCCCTTGAACATCATCACGAACATGTGGCCGAAGGTTACGAAGAAGTGCCGGAAGAAAACGAGCCACATGCGGAAGTTGCCGGAGTAGAAGTTTCTGGCCGAAAGGCGGAAGGTCATGTCTAAGAAAAAACAAAGCGCTGCGGAAGTTTCCAAAGCCGATTTGCATCAAGACGAAGAGTTGCACGTCACGCGCACCACGCCTCAGGGCACGCAGGAAGCGGGCGCGGACAAAGGCTATGAGAGGCGCGATATTATCATTCGCCCCACGCTGATGTGGTTTTTAGGAGTGTGGGTTCTCACTGCCGTTAGCGTAGGCTCGATGTGGATGATGTTAATCTGGATGGCAGGCCAACATCGCGAAGAAAAGAACCGTGTTTCAACGCCGCTTTATGTGGCGGAGCAAACGCGGCGCTATCCCGAATTATTGCCGAATCCGGCTCAGGGCAAGCAGCAAAGAATGCCCTGGGATCACATGTCGGAGTTTTACGAAACCGAACATAAAGCGATGAGAAACTATGGCCTGAACGATGCTGATGGCCGCCCGGCTTTGCCACTCAATGCAGCGCGCGCTGTGATGAGCGCACCGGGAGCGAAGCTGGCACCCGGCACATCGGAGAATGCCGCGCTTAGTGAAAGATTACCAGCGGATTCGATGGGTGGCTGGGGCGAAGAGAACACAATTTTGGCCGATAGTGGAGGCCGTAAAAAGTAGAGCCGTAAATCATGACGCATTTGACGAAGTGGAAAATAATCAGGAAAATTCCGGCGCTGTTTTTAGCCGTGCTGTGTTTGGCCTCCCAGGCCGGAGCGCATAAGGGCGAAAAGGCGGACGAGCATAAAACGCCGCGAACGGGAACCGGCGGCATTCACACCGCCGAAGACAAAATCTTGGACAGCGTTGGTTTTGATCAGAAACTTGACAATCAATTGCCGCTGGGTCTGGAGTTTAAAGATGAAAGCGGTAAAACCGTGCAGTTGCGGCAGTATTTTGGCGAAAAGCCGGTAATTATCCTGCCGATCTATTACCGCTGCGGCACGCTCTGCCCGATAGGCGCCGAGGAGATGCTGCGGTCGCTGAAACAAATTAAGCCGGCTATTGGGCAGGAATATCAAATCGTGACGCTGAGTATTGACCCCAAAGAAGGGCCGGAACTCGCTGCGGAAACGAAAAAGCGTTACGTGACTGAATATAAGCGCGATGATGCGAAAACAGCGGCGGGTTGGCACTTTTTGACGGGAAAGCACGAAGCGATTGATGAACTGTGTGATGCGATAGGCTTTCGTTACGCTTATGTGCCCAAAACCGGTGAATACGCGCATCCCGATGGGATTGTGATGGCAACGCCGGAAGGAAAAGTGGCGCGGTATTTTTATCGTTTGGATTATCCGCCGCGCGACATTCAATTCGGCCTGATGGAAGCTGCCAGCGAGCGCATCGGTTCGCCATTGCAGTATCTGGCATTGAGTTGTTTTCATTACGACCCAACACTGGGTAAATACAACGTTAACGTAATGAAGGTGCTGCGCTTGTTTAGTGCGTTTTTCGTGGTATTGTGCCTTTCGGTGATTGCTTTTGTGGTTCGCCTTGAAAGAAAAAATGAACGGAAGTTAGAACAAGCAGAAGCAAGCGTAGGGGCGCAACCTGTTGTGCCCTTGTAGGAGATTCAGAGTAGGGGATTCACAAACGAGGGCGCAATCCGACCCGCAAGCGGGTGCCCCGGCGCCCCACAATGATTTTTGGAAACGATATGCAGGGACAAATTACCCTTTGGCCGCAGCAGGCTTCGACAATAGCAGGTTCGATTGACGGCATTATTCATTTGCTGAACATCGTCACGCTTGTTTTTACCCTTGGCATTTTCATCGCCATGCTGTATTTCGTGGTGCGCTATCGGCGCGGCGCCAAAGTAGATCGCTCGAATCCGCCCCTGGAGCATCATGTTTTAGAAATCACCTGGTCGGTGATTCCCTTGCTCATTTGCCTGGTGATTTTCGGCTGGGCTACGGTGGTTTATTACAAGATGAAAATCGTGCCCAAAGATGCCATGGAGATTTACGTGGTGGGCAAGCAGTGGATGTGGAAGTTGCAGCATCCTGAAGGCCGTTGGGAGATGAATACTCTTACCGTTCCCAAAGGGCGCAACGTGAAACTCACTATGACTTCGGAAGATGTCATTCACTCGTTTTTCATTCCCGAATTTCGCGTGAAGCAAGATGTAATTCCAGGTCGTTATACGCAGTTATGGTTCAATGCCACCAAAACCGGCACCTTTCGCTTGTTTTGCGCTGAGTTTTGCGGCACGGATCACTCGCGCATGATTGGTAAAGTCAACGTGTTGGAACCGGCAGAGTATGAATCCTGGTTGCAAACCGGTAATGTTAATCAATCGCTGTCGGTCAAGGGCGAACAACTCTTTCGCCAACATGGTTGCAGCGGTTGTCATGGCGCCAACTCCAATGTGCGTGCGCCGTATTTGGAAGGCTTGTATGGCGCCCAGCGCCCAATTCAAATCCCACGCGATGGCGTGCCTTTAGAGCGCATTCCCGGCAGAGTGATTACGGCGGATAATCGTTATATTCACGACTCTATTGTTTTGCCCAATAACGAAGTGGCCGCCGGCTTCAAGCCGATCATGCCGAGTTACAAAGGTAAGCTAAACGAAGAAGAAATCGTTCAGCTTATCGAATACATCAAGACTTTAAAGACCAGCAACGGCACCAACAACGGCAGCAATAACGGCGGCATTGTGGGCTATCCTGGCGGCGCGGCGGGCAGCAACAAGCGCACGGGAAATATCAGTGCCGATGACGTGCGCTCTCGGACGGGCATCAATCCGGCGCCATCAACAGTGAGGTAGGAAAAGCAGGTTTTAACCCCCAACCCCCTTGGTAAGGGGGCTATGCTCTGAGTTGGTTGAACGAGGACTACTTAATACAAACTCAGCAGCGTCTTATTTTAGCCCCCTTACCAAGGGGGTTGGGGGTTACAAGGAAAGTTATGGTTAGCACACCAGCAGAAGGTTTAGGTTTGAGTTCGCGGCCATCGGATGAGGTTTTGACGCCTCACGATGAGCCGGTTATTCAATCTGAAGAGCCAATCAATTATCTCAACGCCACGCGCGGCGTGCGCTCGTGGCTGTTTACGCTCGACCACAAGCGCATCGCCCTGTTATATCTGGTCAGCATATCGTTCATGTTCATCATCGGCGGCATTGCAGCAGCCTTTGTGCGCATGAACTTGCTTGACCCGCAAGGCTTTTTAATTAGCCCGGAAACTTACAACAAGATGTTTTCGGCGCACGGCATCGTCATGGTGTTTTTCTTCATCATCCCGGCGATTCCGGCCATGCTGGGCAACTTCGTCTTGCCGATGATGGTGGGTGCGAAAGACCTGGCTTTTCCCAAAATCAACTTATTCAGTTGGTATCTTTACATCGTGGGTGCGCTTTTGACGCTGGGCGCCATTGCAACCGGCGGCGTGGCAACGGGTTGGACGTTTTATGCACCGCTTTCCAGCCAATACACGACGGGGCCGGTCATTTTCGTGGCGCTGGGCGTGTTCATTTCAGGCTTCTCTTCAATTCTGACCGGCCTTAACTTCATCGTTACGGTGCATAAAATGCGCGCGCCGGGGATGACCTGGTTTCGCCTGCCGCTTTTTGTGTGGGCCATGTATGCCACCAGTTTGTTGCAGATTTTAGGCACGCCGGTTGTGGCGATTACCATTTTGCTGCTGGCTGTTGAAATCATTTTCAAGGCCGGCGTGTTCGATGCAACCGCCGGTGGCGACCCGGTTTTGTTTCAGCACTTGTTCTGGTTTTACTCGCATCCGGCGGTTTACATCATGATTTTGCCGGGCATGGCCGTTATCAACGAGATCATCGCCTGCTTTTCACGTAAGCCGATTTTCGGTTATCGCTTTATCGCTTTTTCGAGTATGGCGATTGCGGTTCTCAGCTTTTTGGTGTGGGGCCATCACATGTTCGTCACCGACCAATCGCCTTTATCCGCAATTGTGTTTTCGGTCATTTCGTTCTTAGTGGCGATTCCCTCGGCGATTAAAGTGTTCAACTGGATAGCCACGCTTTACAAAGGCTCGGTGCGCCTCAATACGCCGATGCTTTATGCCCTGGGCTTCATCGGCCTCTTTACCGTGGGCGGCTTAACCGGCCTTTACTTATCTTCACTTTCAACTGATATTCACCTGTCCGACACTTATTTCGTTATTGCCCACTTTCATTATGTGGCGGTAGGTTCAACGGTCATGGCTTATCTGGCCGGCATTCATTACTGGTGGCCGAAGATCACGGGACGCATGTATCCCGAAGGCTGGGGGCGCACTGCGGCGATTATTTTGTTCGTGGGCTTCACGCTAACTTTCATGCCGCAGTTCATCGCCGGTTACAACGGTATGCCGCGCCGCTATGCGATGTATGACCCGGAATATCACGTCATGAACGTGCTTTCAACAGCGGGCGCTACCATTATGGGCCTGGGCTATTTACTCCCGGCGTTTTATCTGCTGTGGTCATTAAAGTGGGGCGAAAAAGCGGGGCCGAATCCCTGGCGCGCCACAGGTTTGGAATGGCAGTGTCCTTCGCCGCCCACAACGTTTAACTTTGAAAAAGTGCCGATTGTGACTATTGGCCCCTATGCCTATTCCGCCGAGAACGATGAAATCGAAGATGCGCGCCTGGATATGGAACGTGCCGAAGCCGAATTTGCTGCCGCACGGGCCAAAATCGCCGCAGATAGAGAGCAGTTACAACGAGAAGAAGGCGGTTCGGCGGAAAGTGAAGCCATGATTGCGCAAGCGACAACGGGTGAATCAACAACCCAATCAAGCGGCAAGGAGGCTCCGCGTGGCTAAAACAACCGTCGCCGAAAAAGAACACCATATCGCGCCGCCGCCGGAAACCACGTCTTATCAGGGCGAACACAATGGGCATCACGGTCATGATGACCATCATGGCCCGCTCATGCATCACTTCGATGACATGGGGCAGCAGCGCGAAAGCATCACGATTGGCATGTGGACTTTCCTCATGACCGAAATCATGATGTTTACGGGCCTGTTCTTTTGCTATGCGTTTTTTCGCTGGAAGTTTTACGATGCGTTTTTGCTGGGCAGCCAGCAGTTGAATATCACATTAGGCACCGGCAACACCTTTGTGCTGCTGGCCTCTTCGATGACAATGGCGATGGCGGTTCACGCCGCGCAGGTGGGCAATCGCAAATCCTTAGTCGGTTGGATGATTGGCACCCTCATTTTCGGCGGCGCCTTTTTGGGCATTAAAGCCGTGGAGTGGACGGCAGATTACGACGAAGGCTTAGTCCCCAAATACAGTTGGGATGCGACAGGCCAAAAGTGGCCGACCACGCATAAAGCGCACACCACCAGCAAGGAGCAGAAAAAAGAAGGCTTAGTGCCTAAATATAGCTGGGACTCAACCGGCCAATTGTGGAAGACAACGCATGAATCAGATAAAGCTGGCAAGCAGCAGAAAGTTGCTTTGCGCGAAGGTGAAGTTTACGATTACAAGCACGAAAAGGCCGTCAGCAGCGATCATGTAAAGATGTATTTCATGCTGTATTTCTGTATGACCGGCCTGCATGCCATTCACATGGTAGCAGGCATGATTATCCTCGGTATTATGACGGTCATGGCTTTGAACGGCGTTTTTGGCAACGGCAACGACCAGCCGATTGAAATCTTCGGGCTTTACTGGCACTTTGTGGACATCGTGTGGGTGTTCCTCTTCCCGCTGCTCTACTTAATCGCCGGATTTCATATAGGAGGCCACTAATGGCCGAGCATTCTCAAGCAAAAGCGCCTCGCCACGAAACCGATCCGCATCGTCAGGGCGAGCATATCATGGATACGCACGAGTCCAGTCATCATATCGTGCCGGTTTCGCTTTACATCAAGATAATTCTGCTGTTGATGGTGCTGCTGATTATCACGCTTGGCGCGGCTATGGTTGACTTTTCAAAAATCAGCCCGGTTTTGGCACCGATGAACATCATCATCGCCATGACCATTGCCGTTGTGAAAGCGGTGCTGATTATTCTCTATTTCATGCATGTGCGCTTTTCCAGCAAACTGGTGTGGGTGTTTGCCGGTGCGGCCTTTTACTGGGTAGTCATTCTTTTTGTGCTGACTCTGACCGATTACATGTCGCGCCACATGACCAATTACCCCGGCCAATACACCTGGTAAAAATTGTTTAACCTTAAAGCGCGGAGAAGATTTTCTCCGCGCTTTTTGTGTCTTAATTGTTCCATGACCTGGGAAGCGTGGTTTACCCTTATTTTGGTCGCCGTCATTTTTGTCGCGATGGCGAGAGATATTGCCGCGCCGGATGTTCTGCTGTTGGGCGGCACCATTATTTTAGCCCTGGTCGGCATTATTACTCCAAAAGAAGCCTTTGTTGGCTTTGCCAATGAAGCGATGCTTTTGGTCGCTGCGCTGTTTGTGGTTGTTGCGGCCCTGCGCGAAACCGGCGCCATGGATGCCATCGGCAATCGCATGTTGGGCAACGCCAAAACCGCGCCCCAGGCCATGCTGCGTATGGCGGCCTGGATCAATACGGCGATGGTGTTTATGACGAATACAGCCATCGTCGCCATGCTCTTGCCGGTGATTACCGATTGGTGCCGCAAGAATCGCGTTTCACCCTCGAAGTTATTAATTCCTCTTTCGTTTCTCACCGTTTTGCGCGGTATGACAACTTTGCTTGGCACCAGCACCAACTTAGTGGTCAATGGCTTTTTAAAAGACAGCGCGCAAAAAGCCGAGGCAGCGGCTAATGCCAGTGCAGATTATCTACAGGCGTTGCGCCAAGTCGGTTTGTTTGAAATCACCCCGCTTGGCATCGCGTGTTGTGTGGTGGGCACGATTTATATGGTTTTCGCCGCGCCCCGCCTTTTGCCTGACCGCAAGGGCGTCGTAGAAACTCTGTCTGAAAGCTCCCGCGAATATCTGGTGGACATGATGATAACGCCCGCTTGCCGCCTCATCGGGCAAACCGTCGAAACCGCAGGCCTGCGCGCCTTGCCGGGCTTGTTTCTTATCGAAATCGCGCGACGTGATAAAGTGATAGCGCCGGTCAACCCTGATGAACTGTTGCGTGAAGGCGACCGTTTAACTTTTACCGGCGTTGTAGAAAGCATTCGCGATCTGGAGCGCATTCCCGGACTTATTGCAGCAGCCGATGAATCGTATGAAACCGACCCGGCGGCGCGGCGTGGGCGGCGCTTGTGCGAAGCAGTGATTTCATCGCGTTCGCCCCTTGTAGGCCAAACCATTCGTGCTGCCGATTTTCGCGCGCTTTATAACGCGGCGGTTGTGGCCGTGCATCGTGGCGGCGAACGCTTGCGAGGCCGCATTGGTGATATTCGGCTGCGTGCCGGTGACACTTTACTTTTGCAAACCGGCGCACACTTCGCGCGGGCGCATCGCAACGATCAAGATTTTATTCTGATTTCGGCTGTTGAAGAATCCGAACCGGTGCGCCATGACCGCGCGCCTTTAGCTTTAGCTTTGCTGGGCTTGCTTATCGTTTTACTGGTCGTGGCGGAGAAATGGATTAACCCAACTGTTGCGGCTTTTTTGGTAGCCGGCATGATGGTCATCACACGCTGCATTTCTACTTCGCGGGCGCGCGAAAGTGTGGACTGGCAAACCCTGATTTCCATTGCCGCTTCGTTTGGCATCGGCACCGCACTTTCCAATTCGGGAGCAGCAGAAGTCATTGCCAAATTGGTTGTTGGTGCCACGCAGCAATGGGGGCCGATTGCGGCTTTAGCCGCCATTTACCTGCTGACAGTTCTCTTTACCGAACTCATTACTAACAATGCGGCGGCGGCTTTAATGTTTCCTTTTGGCCTTGCCGTTGCGATGCAGATGGATGTCAGTCCGCGTCCCTTTGCCATTGCCGTAATGTTCGCCGCTTCCTTAGCTTTTGCCACGCCGATTGGCTACCAAACCAACCTTATGGTTTATGCGCCCGGCGGCTATAAATTCTCCGATTTCACCCGCATCGGCCTGCCTCTGAACATCATTTTGTGGATTCTTTGCACCGCTCTGATTCCGCTTCTCTGGCCGTTTGCGCTGAAGTGATTTCATTAACCCATTGGCTCACAGCGCTGTAAAGCTCTTCGTAATAGATTGCGTATTTAATTTTGAAAAGTAAATCGTAAGAAACGTTTTCAATATAAAAATTATGGTGTAAATGACAATGTATGGATTTAGAGTAGAATTGTCCCATTGACATTTCATTAGGTCGTTGTTTATCGTTTAAGACAATCATCTTTTGGGTATGATGAAATAGGTCGAAGTGTTTAGGTATTTGCCAGGTCGGCAGATAGGAGACAATCATGTTCACCCGCCGCATCAAAAGCCCGAAATCGGGCTTTACGTTGATCGAGCTTCTTGTCGTCATAGCGATAATAGCTCTCCTCGCCGCAATCCTCTTCCCCGTTTTTGCTCGTGCCCGCGAAAATGCGCGCAAGACCAGTTGCCAGAACAATCTCAAACAAATTGGGATAGGCTTTACCCAATATGTGCAAGATTATGATGAAAACTGGGTCGTGCCGGAGCAAACAGGCGCTAATTCCGTCTGTGCCGATGGTCAGGCAGCCGGGCAAACCTGGGAAGGCCGCATTCAGCCTTATGTAAAAAGCTGGCAGGTCTTCCGCTGTCCCAGTAACTCCAATGTGAACCAGCAAGGAAACCGTGTTCCGGCTGCCGGTTCGCGTTGTCGTAGCGCCTACGGCATCAGTCTCAACCATTGGAACGGAAACCGTAAAAATGGCTGGCAAACCAGTATCTCTGAAGCTGACTGGGCACGTCCGGCACAAACCATAGTTTCAGCCGACATGACTAATGATGATGGTTGGATCACTGCATGGGGTGAGGCTCCTCCTGCTAACTGGGATGAGATAATTCCAGCATCGAAAATTGGTCCTAGTCCCCGTAATTTCCGTTTGCTGCCCATTCACTTAGATGGCACCAACTGCTTGTATAAAGACGGCCACGTTAAACACCATCGCGTCGGCCAATACACCTATCGTATGTTCCTTGTCGAAAGCAGTTAATTTGCCTTGCTTCGAGGATAAAACCGATTTTTCAACGCCATTCGCTAATCTGCGGATGGCGTTTTATTTTGGCTTGGCAAGGCCGGCGACTGCCGAGTGGTGACGCCGCGCCCTGGTGCGATAGTCAGGAAAGAGTCGGCTTCAACGTCATGGAGTGTTTCGCGTTTTCCGTTAGGCCAGCGGATTAGAATGGAATCTACACGCGAGGCTTCGCCCAAGCCAAAGTGCAAGCGCAAGTCATTGCCGGCCATGTAACCGCCGGAGCCGGAGCGCACTTCATTGATCTGCCGTTGCTTACCAGTGACAACTTCGACGCGCGCTCCAATGGCATCTCGATTGTGACCCGGCATCGTCAGTTTCAAGGTTATTTGATGCTGCCCCGCCTTGCCTTTATTGCGCAGCAGAAAAGGCCGGCCACCGGAATTGTTGACCAGAATATCTATCCAGCCATCGTTATTGAAATCACCGCGAGAGCAGCCGCGCCCCACGCGTGGCTGCGTGAAAGCTGCGCCCAGTGACGGTGAAACGTCGGCGAATTTGCGGCCATCCACATTACGCAGCAACGTGGCCGGTTGAGGCCATGTTACGTCCGGCTGAAAAGTCGCTGCGTTATCGCTCACATGACCATTGGAAAAGAAGAGATCAGAGCGCCCGTCGTTATCGTAGTCGAGAAATAAGGTGCCAAAAGTGAGACGATCCAAAGTCGCTACACCAAGTTGGGCGGGCCATGAGATGAGGGAAAATACGCTCCCGCCATCGTTGCGATAGAGCGTATTCGCATCATGTTGGAAGGTGCCAAACGCAATGTCAAAACGGCCATCATGGTTGTAATCGGCGCAATCAGCGCCCATGCTGGCTTGAGAACGCCCGGTGTCATCGTAACCAACACTGGATCGTAGGGTTATGTCCTCGAACTTTGTGCCACGATTGAGATAAAGTTTGTTGCCGGTCTGGTCGTTGGCTACAAAAAGATCGGGTTTGCCATCGTTATTATCATCAAAGAAGATTACAGCCATGGCTTTGCCGCGCGGGTCATCTACTCCTAAGCGTTGGGCGATATTAGTAAAAGTGCCGTTGCCGTTGTTGCGATAAAGATAGTTCGGCTGCCCATCGTAAACACCGGGCGAACAGGCAGTCAGCACATCGCGGTCACGGCATAGCTCGCGTTGCGGATTCCACTTCAAGTAATTACCAACATACAAATCAAGCCAGCCATCACCATCAATATCTGCCCAGGCGGCGGTAGCTGCGAAATCCTCATAGCGCCCGCCAATGCCGGCTTTTTTTGTGACATCGCTGAAAGTGCCGTTGCCGTTGTTGCGGTAAAGCGTGCTGCCTCCATAGCCATAGGCAAAAAGGTCGGCATGACCATCGGCGTCGAAATCGGCGGAAACGGCTCCCATGCCGAATCCGGCGCCGGCAACTCCGGCTTTTTGGGTGACATCGCTAAAAGTGCCGTCGCCGTTATTATGAAACAGGGCACTGGGCGTGCGTTTCGCAGCGATAATGCGCCCTTTTTCTACGCGTCCCGAATTGACCAGATAAATATCCTGCCAACCGTCGTTATCGTAGTCGAAAAAACAACAACCGGCACCGGTTGTTTCAAGGGTATCAATTGGCTTGTCTCCGCCGTAATCGTGGCGAAAGTGCAATCCCGCCGCTGTAGCCATATCCTCAAAAGCAGGGCCGGGGCCGGCTATTGTAACTGTAGAAGTAACGGTTGGCGGCGCCTGTTGCCGGCAACCGGAGAACATCAGGGCGGCGCAGGTTATCTTGAATATCTTGAAGCCTATTGCCCGCCGCGAAGTAGTGAATACGGTCATGGAGTGTTACCCGGCAAGGCCGCTTGCGCTGCGGGCTGCGCCGTTTGGGAGGCGAAGAGGCTGGCGTGCTGTCCGGCCTGATGAGCAAGTTCTCGCTGCCCCAATTTTTGAAGGCTATTAGCCAAGGCCAGATAAGCGTGAAAAACCGTATCATTGCCTGGATACATCTTCGCCGCATCATCTAAATGAGTCAGCGCTTTGCCATAGTTATTCAACTGAAAATTGACTTCTGCCAGGCGCAGCATTCCCTTTAAAAGTGGGCGCGGCGTGGCAGCCAAACGACGCGACAGCGTGAAATCTTCGTCAAGCAGGCGCCTCCGTTTCGTAAATTGTGCCGTCATGCGCGCCGCGTCGGCGCGCCGGCCCAGGCGGTCATAAACCTGACTCAAACGATAATAAACGCGCGTGCTTGAAGGGTTGAGGCGGCGTGAAGTTTCTAAATGAAGGGCAGCTTGCGGCAAAAGCCCCAGTTTTTCTTCGGCGCTACCCAGCATGGAATAAGTCAGCGCCGCGCGTGGACTTACTTTTAAGGCCTGCTTAAAAAAATCAGCGGCTTTTTTTAAGCTGTCCGGGCCATCATCGCGGCGCAGGAACAGCACTCCTAAGGCGTGCAGCGTTTGATAGTCGCGCGGCTTGATTTGCAGCGCACGTTGCAGCGCGATTTCTCCTTCCCCGGAGCGTCCCAAATCAACCAGAGCTTGCCCCAGTGCCAAAAAAGCAGCGTGATCATTGGGCCTGAGTTTAGTGACAGATTCAAAAGCCGTAGCAGCCTCGGCGTGCAAGGTCAAACGAGCAGCGGCACGGCCCAGAGTCATCAATGCTTCGGCATCACCGGGGTCAAGTTTCACTGCCGCGCGCAGTGACTCCATCGCTTGTTTATCGCGTCCTTGCACCACTTCAAGACGGCCCAGACCTAATAAGGCGCGCTGCGCCGCCGCGCCGCGCTGCCCTGTAATTTGCAAGGCGCGGCCAAAGGAGGCGCGCGCTTCGGCCTCATGATTGAGCGTTACCATGCAATAACCAAGATCGTTCCATACTTCAGCATCGTCCGGGCGCAACTGCGACACGCGCATCAATGCCAGAGAGCCGCGCTGCGTTTGTCCGGCACGCACCAGGCGCCGCCCCAATTCGCTCAGCACATCGGCGTTGTCGGGGTCGCCGTTTGCCATCGTTTCGAGTTGCGGCAGTGAAGCGCTTTTTAACAAGCTTTTCAACTGCATCTGTTCCAGGCGGGGCCGCGCCAGCCAGGCGCCGCCAACCAGCACAAGACCGATAAGCAGAAGCGCACCAAGTCGGAATTTTGGGGAAGAAGTGGAAGATTTCACGACGAAAATTGACTTTTCAGTATATCGTGCGCTTAATTCGTCGCGGCTCTTTGCGATTTTGTATAACAAAGCCTGTGAAGCACCAGGCCAAATCTCGAAACATAATTAAAAGTGTGATAGCGCCTGTCACATTGCTATTGTTGATTGCCGCTGCATTCTTTATCGAAGGGCGCCGCATTTCAACAACATTTACGGATAATTTTCCCCGCGATTTACTGATTCTATATTTGGTTCGACACCTCAATGATCCTGCTGCCAAAGGGAATGAAATTGATACCGGCATTT
>DASWNL010000048.1:0-4517 GCA_036399215.1 Abditibacteriaceae bacterium | reverse complement strand
GGATGCACATGGTCGCTGTCGCTTCCGCCACTGGAGCCGCCTTCTCCTGCTCCACCACCACGATTGAGATAAATCGCATAAGCACGCACAGAATCTAAAGGCCCGCGCGGATTGGTGCCCAAACTTGACATGAAGATAATCGCCAGCAACAAGCCGATTCCTGCGCCGCGCGCTTTGAGATGCGGCTTCCAGTGCGCACGCCATTGCAAGGGCGTTTTGTCAATCCAGTGTGACCACAAAATAGTCAATACAAAGGCGGCACCCATCGCCGCAACGCTCAAAACCCATGTTTCCTTGGTAGCGTGCATCAGGCCTATCGCCGCACCCGCGATGATTATCCAGATGCGCGGCGCACCTCTCGTATAACGCCAGCAGGCCGCCATGAACAGATACGTCAGGAAAATCAGCAGCATTTCCTGAATGTAATAGCGGCTATAAAAGACCATCATCGGCGAAAGCGAAAGTAGCACACCCGCCCACACGCTGGCCCACGGGCCAAGGCCATCAACTGTGAGCAGCAAAAGCAGCACTAACCCGGCACCAAATAAAACCGGCACCAGACGATAATGATTTTCTGTTGTCTGCGCGTAATTTTGCGCGCTGCTCAGCCACAAAACCGGCAGCGTCAGGTAATAAAGTGAAGGGCCATGATACTCTTCGGCGTCATAGCGGTATTCGCCTTTTGTCCATAGCACGCCCGCTTTATCAGCCTGCACGGCTTCATCGGTGTGCATGGGCCGCTCGCTTAAGTTTGGCAAGCGCACGGCCAGTGCAATTAACCATAAAAGCAAAAGTGCGATGCCAAAGCGATTCCAGTGCGAATGCCGCCAGTTAACGGGAGAATGAGGAAGATTCATTGAGGTAGTGAAGTAGTGAGATAGTGAGGTAGCGGTAAGCCACAACCTCCCTACCCCACCTTTTTGAGCCGCGCCAGTTCTTGTTCTTTCATCTCGGCCTGGCGGCGCACTCGTTCGGGCACAATGCGCTCGCGCGGGTTTTGCGGGATGAAGTCAAGTTGCTCCACTTGCAGCGCTTGCAAAATAGAGCGTTCAATCGGTGAATAATTGCCATCGGCGCGATGAAAGTTCATCGGCTCTTTGAAATGCACAGGGGGGTTGGTAATCATGCGCGCCGTGCCGTTATGATTTTGCGAAACCGTATGCAAAACAAAGGGATGCAATAACACGACATCGCCGGCGCGGCCCGTAATTTCTTCAAAATCCCGACACTCTTGAATGAGTTCTTGAAACCCATAACCGCCAGGTAAAACACCTTCGGGCCGCTCGGCTAAAAAGCGCGCTAAAACCGGAACCGAATCGCAGGCGATGAAAGTGCCGCCGCCTTTGGGTTCGATGTCCGTCCATACTACAATCACGAGCAAGGCTTGTTCGGGCGAATCAAGAAAATGACGGAAAAAGTCGCCGTCCTTATGCCAGCCTTTGATGTTAGCCGAAGGCGCTTCCCAGGGCCTATCTGCTCCAATGCCGAAGTTACAAATGAAACCATCGCTCCAACGCGGCTCTTCGATGCGTTCGATGCCGCCAACCAGTTGGCAGATTGCTTCAAAGGCACGGGGCGAAAATTCGCGCACCGGAACATGATTTAAAGCCGGCATGTGAACGCGCTTTTCAACCCACGTCGCCGGGTCATCTTTTTCGTAGCCCAAACGCACAAAAGCTTGATCAGTCATTTGTTGTGCGATGTTTCGGTCAAAACAATCTCGCAAAATGATATGACCGCGCCTGTAAAACTGCTCCAGTTGTTCATTGCTTAGCATGAAAGCTTGCCTTCAAAATGTGGGAGTTCAGGCCGCAGTTTGACACATCACAAAGGCTTGGCAACACTTTGAAGCGCCGTAGAAGTGCAGTTCTAAGGAACCTATGACCATTACTAATGCCGTTGTGCCGGTTGCCGGTTTAGGCACGCGCCTTTTACCCGCAACTAAAAGCCAGCCCAAAGAAATGCTGCCGGTTGGCAAGCGTCCAGTTGTGCAATACATCGTAGAAGAACTGGAGCGCAACGGTTTTCAGCGCTTGCTCTTTATTACCGGTGCCAACAAAGACTCGATAGAAAATCACTTTGATTATGACCCGGTTTTGATTCGTCACCTGCGCGAAACCGGCAAGGAAGATTTACTGGCCGAACTCGAATATGAACGCGCCGACATCAAATTTTTCTATACGCGCCAGAAAATGCAGCGCGGTTTGGGCGATGCCATTTTGCACGCCGAAGATTTTTCCGGTCAGGCACCATTTGCTGTTGCCTTGGGCGATTCCATTTTAGGCCGCCATGCGCAAAGTAAAACGCTTTCGCGCATGAGCGAAATTTTTGGAGAAAGCGCTTGTGCAGCTATTGTGGCCTTTGAAGAGGTGCCGCTCCATGAAGTGCATCAATACGGTATCGCGCATCCCGAAAAAGCACCGCAGGAAGGACAGCCTTTCATTTTGCGCGACATCATCGAAAAGCCATCGCGCGATGAAGCGCCATCCAATTTAGCCGTCGCGGCGCGTTATATTTTTTCGCACCGCATTTTTCCGGCCCTGCATGAAACTAAGCCGGGCAAAGGCAATGAAATTCAATTAACCGATGCGATTCGCTTACTAATTCAGGGTGGCGAAAAAGTCATTGGCCTTAAACTACCACCCGGCGAATCGCGCTATGATATTGGCAACTTTGAAAGTTATTTTCAAGCGTTTGTGGATTTCGCCTTGCATGACCCCGAATACGGTGAAGGCTTGCGCGCTTATGTGAAGCAAATATTGGCTGAGGATGAATAGGAACGCGGATTTCATACGCGGAAACTGCTCTGGTTTGCGCGGAAAAGAAGAGAGTTGTTCAGAAGAAGCGAATACCCCATTGCGAAGCATCTAATCTGTCTTCCGCTAATATCAAAGCCGTTTCGGGTGCCCTCTGGGCAGGATATGAAATCCGCGTTCTATTAACCACCCATGCAAATTATCAAAACGCAAGCCTTTGCGCGTGCCGGTTTGGTCGGCAACCCATCGGATGGTTACTTCGGCAAGACGATGGCGATGAGCGTGCGCAATTTTCGCGCGCAGGTTGTGCTTTATCCGTGGCCGACACTGGAAATCTTGCCGTCTAAAGCCGACCTGGTGCAGTTTGAAAGCCTGAGCGATTTAGCTTCGGATGTAGGTCGCAACGGTTATTATGGTGCGCTGCGGCTGGTAACGGCCAGCCTGAAAAAATTTCATGATTATTGCGTGGAAAACAGTGTCGAATTGCCAAAGCAAAACTTCTCGATTCGCTACGATACGGATATTCCACGCGGCGTTGGTCTGGCCGGCAGTTCTGCGATTATAACAGCCACCTTCCGCGCTCTGATGCAGTTCTATTCGATAGATATTCCGCGCGAGATTCTCCCAAATTGGGTGCGCGCGACTGAGCGCGAAGAGTTGCGCATCGAAGGTGGATTGCAGGATCGCGTGGCACAGGTTTACGAAGGCCTGGTTTACATGGACTTCGAGCGCAACAAAATCGAGCGTGATGGTTTTGGCACATACGAAAATCTCGATACGAATCTATTGCCGCCCTTATATTTGGCCTACCGAACCGAATGGGCCGAAACTTCCGACACCGTGCATAACAACCTGCGCGAGCGATGGGAGGCAGGCGACCCTTTGGTGCATGAAACGATGCAAGAGTTTCGCGCTTTAACCACACGCGCTAAAGATGCCCTGTTAGCGGGAGATCACGCTGATTTTGGCCGTTGCATAGATGAGAACTTCGAGTTGCGGCGCAAGATCATGCCGATTCATGCCGGGCACTTGCAAATGGTTGAGGCCGCGCGGCAATGCGGCGCCAGCGCGCACTTTTCCGGGAGTGGCGGCACCATCGCCGGCACTTATTCATCGCCGAAAATCTTTGAACGACTTCAAGCCGTGCTGGGCCAGATGGGTTGTGCCGTCATCGTCCCGAAAGCAGTGGAATAAGCAATGAAATTAGACCGCACAGCCATTGATCCACAAGATCACCCGCAAGAAATCGCGCCGGTGCCCTTAGCACCTTTAGGACGCATTATCAGCCAAACGCGCTTTATCGTGTTGATTGCCGTGCTGGCCGTCATGTTAGTCGCGGTTTCGCTGTTTTTACTGGGTTCGTGGCAAGCCATTTTAGGATTGCGAGGTGCCTGGAGCGCCGCTATCTCCGGTGACATGAGCACCAAAAGCCTGACGGTTTCGTTTTTGGAAACCGTCACTATTATGCTGAAAGCCGTGGTGTTTTATCTGATTGGCGTCGGCTTGTATTCACTGTTTATCGCGCCGCTTAACATCACCGTTGCGATGGGCATCGAAAGCCTGACCGATTTGGAAAGCAAAGTTATCAGCGTGATTGTGGTGATTTTAGCCACCACGTTTTTGGAGCACTTTATTTTATGGGAAGAGCCGCTGCAAACCTTGCAGTTCGCCGGTTCACTGGCTCTCGTAGTAGTGTCGCTGGTGCTTTTTGAGCATATGACGCATCGCACCAGTAGAAACAACGACGGTGATAAGCCCGCC
>DASWNL010000047.1:0-10642 GCA_036399215.1 Abditibacteriaceae bacterium | reverse complement strand
GGCTGATTCCGGTTCAGGACAACCGTATGCCAGAAAACCGATTCTTAGTGCAGGTAGTTCGAGAGCAGCCCGGTGAGGCTGTAAAACCAGCAATAGCCAAAGTTACAAAGTTGAAAAATCCTCTGGCGGGTTCAGTTTCGGCGCTGTTGCAGTTTCGCCCTCAAACCATCCATAGACCTCATAGATTTGAACCGCTTCTTCCTTACCGCGTAACGCTGCGGGTAAGGGGCCGCGAGCACGGATTTTGTCTTTAACCGCTTCGTAAGTGGCCTCGGTAATTAAAATTCTTGTGCCCCACTCGCGATTGAGAGCTTCAGTTCGAGACGCCACGTTCACAGCATCACCAATAACCGAAAAGTCCATGCGCTTGCTTGAGCCTATGTTACCAAACACCATGTCTCCCGTATTGATGCCGATACCAATGTCAAAAAGCGGCACGCCGCGCTCGGCCCAGACCTGGTGAAATTTCAGCAACTCTTCCTGCATGGCAATCGCTGTAGCAACCGCTTGATAAGCATGGTTTTCGGTAGGAGCCGGCACACCGAAGACAGCCATAATGCCATCGCCGATAAATTTATCTACTGTGCCATCAAAGCGATAAACCACTTCCGTCATGGCTTCCATGTATTCGTTGAGCAGGTTTAAAACTTCTTCAGGCGAAAGCCTTTCGGCGAGAGAGGTAAAGCCGCGAATATCAGAAAACAGCACGGTCGCTGTGACACGGTCGCCGCCTAAGTAGCACTTTTCAGGATTGTTGGTGACGTAATCGGCAATGGCTTCACTAACGTAACGCTGCAACAGATTTCGCATACGGCGTTTTTCACGTTCTTCGCTTAAACCTCGCTCCGTCAGCATACCCAGCATGACCAGAACAACCGCTGCGGTGGGCGCCACAATATGCAGTGCCAGACGATAATCAGCAAAGAGCCAAAAATTGAGCACATAGTAGGCCGCAAGTAAAATAAGGGCCGCTGCGGAGGCCCACTGTAAGCGCCAGATCGCTGCCAGGAGACAAACCAAAGCCGATAGCACAACGATGACGAAGAGATTCTCAGAAGCATCGGCTTCGCGTAGCAGGGGATAGTTCTTCTGTGCGGCCAATAACACACTTGCGGCCATGTGCGCATGAATCTCCGGCCCCCACATGTAGCCAACCGGCGTGTTGCGAAAGTCGTTGCCGACTGTTGTGCTATCGCCGATGATGATAATTTTATCTTTGAAAAATTGGTTGCTACGAAAAAACTCGCTCCGCGCGGCGCCCGCCATCAGGTTTTCGTAAGGCATTCTGGGGAAGAAGTAGTCACCGCTTTCTTCACCGGCCAGCCCCATGTAGCTGATGGCGGAGTAGCCCTGGGCATCAACGGGAAAGGTTAAAGGCCCTGCCTCCCAACTACTTTGCCCCCGTTTTAAAGAAATATCCTCCCAGCCCAACTTCGCCAGAGCCGCCGCCACTCCCAGAGAAGGAACCGCTTCATCGGGACGGTAAAACAGGGCTGCTTCAACCGAATCCACTTCGGGACGCTGCGATTTTTGCGGCACTAAAATATGGCCGTGTGAAGGATTGGCTTCTAAGAGCAGCGGAAGAGGAAGAATGGCCTGCTGGTCGTCTTCGTCGCTGGTCGGAATGCTGGCCCAGATGACGCTCGGCGCCTGACGCGCAGCCTGAGCCAGTGCTTGGTCTTCAGCGGGATTACTGGGCAAATCAAAAAGCAGATCAAAGGCGATAACCTTAGCCCCGGCCTGGGTTAGATCGCGAATGATCTTCGCATGGTAATGGCGTGGCACCGGCGGGCTTTCTAATTCACTGTCAGGGCCAAAAGTCGTATCCGAAATCGAAACTAAAACGATTTGCTGTCGTGCCCACTCCACTAAATCAGGATGCCGTGCCGCCGCCGCGTTCAGCAGCACCTGACGGGGAAACCGCTCAAAATAACCGAAGCCAAAGCCTTTGATATCGCCGCGATCCAGATAGCTGCACAAAGACACTGCCGCCAAAAACACCAGGAGAACACGCAGGGGTCTGTAACGGCCTGTCTGCCGGTTGCGCGCGGCTGACGGAGCACCTTTAGTTACACCTTTGGCGGCGCCCTTGCGCTTGAACCACATGAGGAAGATTAAAAGCGGCGCGTCACGCCGAACTCAAGGCGGCGCCGGCCACTACGGTAACCATTGAAATCAATCTGTCGCGCGTTGAAAACGTTTAACACGTTGACAAAAATCTCGTTGGATAAACCCGGCTCCCTTGAAAGCAGCAAATCAAAATAAGTGCGCGCCGGAAAGCGAGCGCGGGCTGCTTCAAAGGGCACATCCTGAAAAAACGCGCCGTTGTAACGCATTCGCACGCCGATTTTATTACCTCTGGGGTCAATGTGGTTCAGTTCCAGATTCGCCAGTCGCTTTGGCTCGTAAGGCGCCGAGGCGCCGGAAAAAGCCGCGCCCGCCGCGCCTGCACTCAGACTCGCTGTGCGGCGCAAAAACAATCCGGCATTAGCAAATAAACTGCGCGAAAGCTGGCGCTCGTAACGCATACCAAGGCCGCTGCCGCGCCATTTATTAAGCAGTAAGGCGGGTGCATCCGGGTCGGGCAAGCCGCCAAAACCCAGCACATTCGCCCCACCGATTTGCACATTGTTGGCCCGGCTGGAAAACGCAAAAACCTTGACGTAATCGCGCCCACTCAAATAACGCTCCACATCCAGTTGAAGAAGATTCATCGGGTCAGCCGCAAAACCAAAAGGCAGGGCGGTTGATTCCGTTGTTAACAGCGTTTCAGTTGGTGCAAAGGTGCTGGACGTCACATCCTGGGCGCGGCGATTGGCAAAAAGGCGGAAGGTGGTTTTGCCATTGGGCTGATAAGTCGCCAGAAAGCTCGGCAAAAGATGCGAGCGGCTTTGTCTGCCACCGCTGGTGAGAACCGGAAAACCGGGATTGGTAAAGGTGCGCGTGACACTCTGATCTATTTCTTGATAACGCATCTGCGTGCTGAATGAAAAACGCTTGCCCACCGCCTGCGTCCACTGCGCGTAAGCCAATGTCTGGCGATCACTTTCATCGAAAACATCAGTAGCCACACGCGAACCGATAGGCACTAAAAGGTTGCGACGACTATCGAACGAAGCCCGCGCGCGCGCCGCACCCAAAGTGAACAATTTTGGTGATGAAGGCTGACCAAAGTCGAAATCCAATCTCACTTCGGGCTGCACGGCATCCGAATCCACTTTTTGCTGTCCAATCGGCAGGCCGGTCTGGGCATCGAAGAACGAGTTAAAACCGGGGTTTGCCACATTACGAGAGGCACGGTTAGCAAATAAACCGGCCCAGAGATGGCTTTTGGCCCCAAAGCGCCGCCGCGCTGCTAATTGCGCCTGACCAAAACGAAAACCGGCGCGATCATCGGTATCGGGATTGGCTTCCGACCCGGCCAGGCCTTCTCGGATGCTCAGGCCACGCAGATTGAAATATAAATTGGTGTGCGGGTCGGCCACATAAGTCGCGTATTGTTCCAAATTGAGGCTGCGGTCATCATCGTTGAGGCGATTGCCGTCGTCCGTATCACGCCCAAAAAGCGTCAGCGAATTGAGTTGCCCGTTGGCGCCGCTGAGGCGCTGCACAAAATTAACGCCCCGACTGTCGCGGTCACCGGCAGTAGGTGTGATTTCCGTATTGATGCCGCCACGCAAAAGCTGCCGGGAAACAGCCGGATCAAGCAAAAAGGCCTGCGTCGAACGTGCTGCTTCTCCCGCGCGTAAACCGGCGCCGGAGCGAGCAAAGCCACTGGTGCTGTCTGCTGTGCGCACCGCCAACTGCGCCAAGGCCAGAGCATTTTGCGGATCACGAATCAAAGCTTCGCGAAATTCGCGCTCGGCTTGCGTGCGCAGGCCACTATAGAGATAAGACAAGCCCAAAATCGCATGATACTGGCCGATATTCGGCGCCAATTGCACCGCCTGCCGCCCGGCAACAATGGCTTCATTAAGGCGGTTAGCATCTAACAACAGCCGCGCCATTTGCGCCTGATACAACGCGCTTTGCGGCCTGCTGCGAATTGCCTCGCGATATTGCTCAACGCCTTCGTTGTATTTGCCCTGCTCGTAATACACTTCGCCCAAAGCAGCGCGAACAGCATCGTTGCTGCGATGGCGCGGCATCAGTTCGGTCAGAACAGCAACGGCGCGCTCCGGCCTGCCCATGCCATTGTAAACGCGTGCTAAAGCCGCCGTAGCAGGCAGATAGTCGGGCGCGAGTTGAATCGCTTCTTGCAGTTCGCGCGCAGCATGAACATAATCGCGCCGCCCGGCGTTGGCAACGCCCAACAAGTAGCGCGCCTGCAACAACGATGGATCAAGCGCTACGGCCTGTGCAGCCGTTTCAGTTGCCCCATCCACATCGCCCTGTGCTAAGAGTGCCTGTCCTAAAGCTACGCGCGCCGCTACGGATTTCGGATTCAATTGCACGGCTAATTGCCCGGCGCGTTGAGCCGCGCGGGAGTTACCGGTGTAAAAATGCACTAAGGCCAAATTGCCCTGCGCCAGACCCGAATCGGGCGCGGACTGCACGGCACTTTGCGCTTCTTTTAAAGCTGCGGCGGGGTCTTCCTGAGCTAAACGAACTAAGGACAGCCATGAGCGTGCCTGATAATGATAAAGCGCCGGCTCGGCCTCAAGAGCGCCTTGCAAAGTTGCGGAGGCTTCTTGCAATTTGCCCGGCTGACGCAGCAAGGACACGCCTAAAGCAATACGCGCTTCGCTTGAAGCCAAAGCGTTTTCTGCATTTGCTATTGGTGAAAAACCCGCGCTAAGAATTGGCGCGGAAGACAAAGCTTTTTGGGCAACGGTTTGGGCGGCAGCGGGCCGGTTGCGCCGCAGTTCAAGCCAGGAAAGTCCGATTAATGCCGGAAGTTGTCCGCTATTCTGCGTGGTTTCCTCTGTTCCTAACGCAGCGGTTTGCACGCGCGGCGATTGAGCAGCAGCCAGAGCGAGTTGATATTGCGCCTGGGCTTCTTCGATTTGATTCAATTCTTGCAGGGCATCGCCAATGCGGCTTAAAGTTATGGCTTGCCGTGGCTGCAAGCGGTCAGCCTCCTGCCATTGTTGCAGGGCTTCTTCATAACGGGCGCCATCGAAAAGCACATCGCCATAATCGCGCCGCGCATCGACATTCTGAGGTTCGGCCTGTGCCCGCGTCGCGCGGCGTTGTAATTCGGCAGTCAACAAGCGCCGGTCGTGATGAAAAAACTTCTTTTCACGCGGAATGAGGGCGCGTTCGAGGTCAAGCGTCCATTCAACAATAAAACCGGCATTTTGAATCGTAATCGGCGCACTCGGCGCGCTGCCGGCGCGGGCTACGCTTTGCTGGGTTTCGCCGACGATGACGGCGCCAAACTCATTAAAAAACTCGACTTCGCCTTCAACAACAGTCAGTGTTGCGGTTTCATCCGGGTCAATTTTGAGGTGAATCACTGTCCCGCGCACACCGGCGATGGCATTGCGCGTTTGCACGGCCTGGCCGGGCCTCAGGCGCGATAATACTTCGCCGCCCAGAGCGCGAAAAAGGCTTTGCTTACCGCGTCCAACGGCTACCGGCGCCGTGATTTCTACACTGGAATTGGCGTTGAGGCGCACCTGCGAACCGTTGGCAAACAAAAGCGCGGCTTTGCTGTTGGCTCCGGTTCGCACGATGTCGCCCTGAGATAGTGACGCATTAACGCGCAAGGCCGCAAAGGCGGCTGCTCCGGCGCGGCGCACCGTAACGGTGCCGTTAGCCGTTTGCACCGTCGTAAGCGGTTTGGGCGCTGCTAAGGCGCCTGCCATGAAAATACACTGCATGACCAACAAGCACAAAGCAGTGGTCAACCATCGCGGAAAGCCCGGCATAAAGTCTCCTCAAGTTACCGTGAAACGAATTACCGTTAAACGAATGCTACAAAAAATCATACCGGCCCGTCAAAAATCACCGCACATCCGGGAATCGCTCGGAGCCTGCCACATTAGTCAAAGGTTTGGGCGCGGCGCTGCGGTCGAGTGGCATGGAAAAAATATCCAGCGTGCCAAGGCGCACCGAAGAGAAAATCAATCTCTGCCCATCGGGCGAAACTGCGCCGTCGGTGTCCGGTGCCGGGTTTTGCGTCAGATTAGCCACGTTCTTCCCATCGGCATCCATAATATGAATTTCGCTGTTGGTGCTGCGGTCGGAAACAAAAATAATCCGGCCACCGGGAGTGACATTGGGAAAGCGATCTACAGCAGGGTTTTGCGTAAGATTGCGCGGAATTTTATCAACTAAATCCACTTGATAAATCTCTTCGTTGTTATCCTGGCGCGAGGAGTAAATGACCCGACGCCCATCAAGGCTAAAAACCGGATCACCATCAAAAGCGGCGTTATTCGTCAGGCGTGTGAGTCCCGAACCGTTGACATTCATCACGTAAATTTCCAGTTCCGAGGGCAGTGATGGGCCAGTGCGATTGCGGTCGGAAACAAAAACTATTTTGCTGCCATCCGGGCTAAAAGCCGGGTCGGAGTCGGAAGCGGCATTCTTAGTGATGTTGACCGGATTTTTACCATCCGCATCCATGATATAAATTTCGTTATTGCCGTCGCGGTTGGAGGTAAAAACGATTTTATTACCGGCCCGATTGAATTTCGGATCGCCGTCAAAAGCCGTGTTATTCGTTAAAGGAGTTTGCCCTGTGCCATCGCCATTCATGATGACGATTTCGGCATCGCCTCCGGCAGTGGACTGGTAAACAATACGATCTAAGGCAGGCACATTAGGAGGCTGCGCTCCACCACCACCGCCGCATCCTGCTGCAAAGGTAATAGCAAGGACAACGGAAGTAGCCGCGATGGTTTTTCTCTTAGCAGGCAGCAAGATATGGCTCCTGAAAGCTACGCTTCGATAATTCATGCCCAGTTCCTTTGTAGCCTTCGATTAGCCTCCGTCGGATGTGTAAAACGTGATTAACGTGCAACCAGCACTTCCGTTTGTCCAGTGACTGCCCTACCCTGTTCATCCAGCAGACCTTGCCAAAAGGCCACAACCTGATCGCCGGAGCGCAACGCATTGGTGGGAAGTTGCAGAGTAACGCGATTGGTGGCTGCATCATAGCGGGCCGAGTTTAGCGGCACTTCCTGATTGTTGACACTTACCCGATAGTTCAGCACGTTGTTGGCGCTGTCTGCTTTAAGCCCATCCGTAAACAGCAGTTGCACCTGACTACTGGCGACATAGGCTTCCGCAGAGGAAAGCACAACAGGAGATGCCTCCGCTGATTGAGCAGTCGTTTGATTCTCTACAGGAGGTGCAATCAGTGTAAAGTTTACTTCGTCTGAAGTTCCACTATTGCCCACAACATCTATCGCGGTAGCACGCAGCGTATAAGAGCCTATTTCCAGGCGAGGCAGAGTAAAGCTCCAATCAGTTGTGCCAGTCGCTGTTAATTCATGCAGAGACGAATCATAGGTTTCGTTCCAGGAAGCACCATTCCAGTAGCCGGCTGGAGTGGTCAAAGTCGCATCCCGGAAAAGGGCAACCGTAACGCGGGCCACACCACTTCCTGAATCTGATGCGGTTCCTGAAGCTTCGCTTATAGCAGCGTAAGCACCGTTATTCTGCGGATTGCTCACACTAACAACCGGCGCTGTGGTATCCACCGTAAAATGCGAAACCACACTCTTTTGGTTGCTAACCTTATCAAAGGCTTGAGCCGTTATTGTATATTCGCCATCGCTGAGCAAATCACCGGTTGGCAGACTACCTGTTGAACTCCAAACCGCATTTACAGAATCATAACTGGTCGGTAATGCTTTCGCATCGCTCCAGTTAACACCTGTCCAGAACCGGCCATCTGCTCTCTGCAGGTAGATTTCCACGCGATCAAGTCCTGCGACTGTGTCGTTGGCTGTGCCGGCAATGGCAGACAAACTCTTAACGAAGGCGCCCTCAACTGGTGAAGTGATGGATAAGACTTCAGGAGCAGTAACATCAATGATAAAAGCGCGAGCCGGTGTATTGGCACTATTACCTGCCATATCAGTAGCCGTGGCCAGGCAATAATACTTGCCTTCGGCCAAGTGTGGCAGTGTCAGGTTCCAACTGGTCGTGCCCGTAGCAAGAATTTGATTCGTTGCTGCGCTGTAAGTGCTTGTCCAGTTCTCGCCACCAGCCCAGTAACCTGCCGCCGTTGTGGCTGTAGCATACCGATATAACCGAACTGTGACTTTACCAATACCTACCTGATCATACGCGGCGCCCGTTATAGCGGGCAGCGTTTGTAATATCTGATTATCAACTGCTGGCTGCGCAATGGCAACTGTCGGCAAGGTTCGATCAATGGTAAAGACATGAGATGCTGTTACAGCCGTGTTCGCAGCCTTATCAGTAGCTGTGGCCAGGCAATAATACTTGCCTTCAGCTAAAGGTGGCAGTGTCAGGCTCCAACTGAAAAGGCCATTAACCGGAAGTTCATTGGCTGCTGCACTGTAAGTGCTTGTCCAGTTCTCGCCACCAGCCCAGTAACCTGCCGCCGTTGTGGAGGTTGCGGTGCGAAACAAACGCACAGTAACTTTTGCTAATCCTCCGGCATCGGCTGCCGTGCCTGTTACAGAGGGAAGACTCGTGGAAAAGGCCGGATTTGTCGCTGGCCGCGTGATAGCAACCGAAGGTGCTATTGAATCAACAGTAAAGACGGAAGCAACTGTAGAAGTGCTGTTTCCCGCTTTATCAGTAGCTGTGGCTAAACCATAGTATCGTCCGTCTGGCAGCGTCGGCAATGTCAGGCTCCAACTGGTCGTGCCGATGGCCAAATGTTCATTGGCTGCGCTGTAAGTCGTTGTCCAGTTCTCGCCACCGGCCCAATACCCGGCAGGCGTAGTCAAAGTCGCATAGCGGTAAATGCGCACGCTAACCTTGGCTAAACCTTGACTATCAGAAGCCGTGCCGGCTAAAGAGGGTAGCGTCCGCAGAAAAGCCGGATTGGTGGCAGGCCGTGTAATAGCCACAGTTGGCAACGTGCGATCAATAACGAAAGAAGTAACTGGCGTTTTAACACTGTTCCCTGCCTTATCAGTAGCAGTGGCGAGGCAATAATACTTGCCTTCATTTAAGAGTGGCAGTGCCAGACTCCAACTGGTTGTTCCGCTGACAGCAAGTTCATTGGCTGCACTGTAAGTCGCTGTCCAATTATCGCCACCGGCCCAATAGCCGGCTGCCGCAGTCGAGCTTGCATAACGATATAAACGAACCGTTACCTTGCTAATACCGGTGCCCAAATCACGGGATGTTCCCGTGATGCTTGAAAGCTGCTTATAACTGGCATCGGGGCGCGGATTTATGATTTCGACTGTCGGCAATGTCTGATCTACAGCAATTGTGGCACTGGCGCTTCGGCTATTGCCGGCCTTATCGTAAGCGATAGCTACCAGTGTATAAGCGCCATCGCTCAGGTCAACGCCGGTAGGCAGTGGCATAGTGCTGGAGTGATTGCGCCGCCAGGATGTGCCGGACAACTCTGTTGGGAGCGCCGTCAGTGTGGCAGTCCATCCAGAACCTGTCCAATAGACTAAGTCGCGATCACGGCGTATCCGCAACTCGGTGCGGGCGATGCCTTGCCCGCCCGTGTTATCCACACAGCGTCCCGCTATGGTGCTTAAAGTTTTGACTTTGGCTCCTGTAGGAGGCGTGTCTATGGTAACGCTTTGTGGCGCCACTGAATCAAGCCAGAACGTATGCGTTATGCTGCCTGCGTTACCGGCTCCATCTGTAGCAGTGGCCTGAATATAATACTTCCCGTCCACACGGCTTGCCGAATTGACGAGCAAGGCGCGATTCCATGTAGTAGTGCCAGTGGCAGACAGTTGATGAGTTAGAGAATTATAGGCGGCATCCCAGGAAGAGCCATTCCAATATCCGGCTGTCGCCGTCGAGGACGCATAGCGGTAAAGCCTGATTCTTATGGATTTCACCTGGCTGCTGTCATCGGCGGCAGACCCCGTTGCTGATGGTAAATTCTTCAAAACGCCCAGTGAAGCAGGATTAGCGATTGTTACTGTCGGCGCTGTTATGTCGACAGTAACCGTGTTGGTGATGCTCTGGCTTAACCCAACCTTATCTGTAGCCTTAGCGATAATTTGATAGTTACCATTAGGCAGGTTCAATCCTATGGGTAACGAGAAGGCTGACTGCCAGCCCTTCGTGGAAAACGTGGTCGCTAAGGCGGTTTCAGCGCCCCAGGCGGAACCTGTCCAATATTTACCGGTGCTCATCTGCTTCAGCGCAAGGTCAACACGCCCGATTCCACTGCCGCCAGAATCATCAGTTGCCACTACGCTGATGACGGGCAATTTATTGAGGAAAGTGCCAGCCGCAGGTGTGGTAATGGCAACATTAGCAGGAACTCCATTATCAACACTGATTGTCACTTCGGACGAAACTCCCGTATTCGCCACCTTATCCTTTGCAGCGGCGCGTAGCTTATATTTTCCTGTTGCCAAATTTGGCAATAGTAAGTTCCACGCCGCTGTCCCATTGGCTCGCTTTTCATGTTGGACAGCGTCGTAAGTCGCATCCCAGGAAGAGCCATTCCAATAGCCGGCTGTCGCTGTTGAAGAGGCGTAGCGATAGAGGCGCACAGATACTGTATCCA
>DASWNL010000046.1:0-1790 GCA_036399215.1 Abditibacteriaceae bacterium | reverse complement strand
CCAATTCTGATTTTTCACAGCCGCCACGATGAAGTAATTCCCTTTGGTCATGCCGAGCGCTTAGCGGCGGCTTCGCACGCGAAATTAGTCGAATTGCAGGGCGGACACAGCGACTTGTTTTTCGTGAGCGCCGAAAGGTATAAGCAAGCGATGCGACAGTTTCTGGCCGATGCATTAAGATAAAAGAAGCAATGCGAATTATTTCTGGCGAAGGCAAAGGGCGCGTATTGAAAACGCGCGAGGGCAAGGGCACACGACCTACCGATTCGCGGGTGCGCGAGATGCTCTTCAATATTTTAGGCGAGAGCGTGCAAGAATCACGTTTTCTCGATTTATATGCGGGCAACGGCAGCGTGGGCCTGGAAGCCTTAAGTCGAGGCGCAGCTTTTTGCGTTTTTGTTGAGCAAAATGCAGCCGCAGCGCAGGCAATTCGTGACAATTTGAAAACTCTTGGCTGGCGTGATCGCGCTCAGGTCTGGCATACGCCACTTAAAAGCGCCTTGCGCCGTTTTTCTGAATTGCTGGAAAAAGACCCCAATCATCCCGAAGCGCGCTTTGATATAGTCTTTGCCGACCCACCGTTTACCAACCGCCATGAATTACAGGACTTAGCAGCCCGGTTGGACAATTTGCCTCAGTTGTTGCATAATGGAACGGGACAAAAACCGCCGGAAGCAGCCGAATCCGTTCTACAGGAGCCGCTTTTAGTGGTGCAACACTATCGAAAAGAAGTGTTTCGCCCGGCGCGTTTTACAGTTTGGCAGCAGCGTCGCGCCGGTAATTCGGCTTTGACCTTTTGCCATCCGCTAACGGAAAAACCGCTAACGGAAAGTCCAACGGAAAAACCGTTGGTTCCAAATTCAGATTTATCCGACGGCGCCGGAGATGCAACACCATCCGGCGCTGTTACTATGAAAATTAAAGACGATCCCAGGCTTGCCGAATAAGCCGGAGGAGGGTGTGCCATAGACGTTTTACGCATCATTGATGAGTTAGAGCAATTGGTTCAAGATAGCAAGTCGTTTCTGGGCAAAGTGGTGGTTCCCGAAGACGAATTTTATATTCAGATCACCAAGCTGAAAAAGGCGTTGCCCAAAGACATCGCCAAGGCCACCGAGGTCACGCAAAAAAGCGAGCGCGTCTTGACCGGCGCGCAAAATGAGGCCAATCGCGTCTTATCCGACGCGCAGAACGAGTCCAATCGCAAACTGGCGGAATCGCAGGCCGAAGCCAAGCGCTTGATGGATGATGCGCGTTCTGAAGCCGACCGCCTGCGTCAAGACGCGCGTGGTCATGCCGACCGCATTGTGGAAGATGCCCGCCGCGAAGCCGAGCGTATCGTTTCGGATGCCCAACAGCACGCCGAGCAACTGATTGCCGAAGATTCCATCATGCAACGTGCTCAGGAGTCGGCTACCGCTCTTTACGAACAAGCGCAGCGCGAAACGCAGGAGATGCGCCAGCACGCCGATCAATACTCCTATGAAGTGCTGGATCGCGCCGGGCAAGTGCTCAGCAAGCTGGCAATGGGCGTCGAAGCCGGCAAAGATCACCTGCGCCAGATGCAACAACAGTAGGCAGACGGTAGTCGGCAGACGGCAACAGGTAGAAAAGCCCGACTCACAGGTTGTGAGTCGGGCTTTTGGATTTTAAATTTCTAAGAAACAGTTCGCAAAGTGTTAAGCGGGGCGAAAAGTGAGAGCCTGGTCATTCTGAAAGGTTCTAAACAAAATTAGCAAAGCGCGAAAAGTAGGAAGATATCATTCCCATGCCGGGTGCCCTCTGGGCAG
>DASWNL010000045.1:0-2577 GCA_036399215.1 Abditibacteriaceae bacterium | reverse complement strand
CGACGCGCCGGTGCGTAATTCGGTGGCAAATCTTGGCGGTTGAAATGCGCGTTGGTGTTTTCTATTCCATCGTTTCCATCACCGGCAAGAATGATACGGCTTGGAAACGAAAGCTTCGCATATATAGCGCCGCCTAAATTGCGGTTGAACCAGTAATCGGTGAATCCTGATTGATCAGGTTTGTCATAGTTGTCATAGAGCGACCAATCTTCGGCGCGCGGCACACTGGGACAATAATTAAATGGACTATTGACAATATAAGGTTGAAGCGCGACGAGCCAACCAAAAGGCGGTATTCTACGGGATGTTGGATTCGTAGCAGCCACAAGGGGATAACACCCATCATAAGCATTCGTGTATATCATAAGACTGACGGCGAGGCGTTTGAGATTATTCTGGCACGATTGGCTGCGCGCGATTTTACGCTGATGGTCAAAATGGTTCTTTAGCGGAAACCATAAAAGCACGATAGCCACCGCTACACAGGCCAATTCTCCCTTGCGCTGCATGAAAATTCCTTGTTACTGACTACTAAATCCTGCCTACTAACTACTCACCTGTATGTTTGTATGTAACAAGCGCGCCCATCCGAAGTGATTTCGATGGCTCCGTTTAAATCAGTGCGAAAAACTGAGGCTTTGCGTCGCGCTAAACTCCGCAAAGTTTGCCCTGCCGGATGCCCGAAATCATTATAACGCCCGCAGGAGATGATAGCCGCGCGTGGCCTAACCCGTCGCAAAAACGATTCCGTTGTGCTGCTCTTACTGCCATGATGCGCTATCTTGAGAATCGTGCAATCTAAAGGCGCGCCGCGTCGCAGTAATCGGTCTTCCGCTTCCTTTTGAATGTCGGCGGTAAACAGAAAGTTCGTCGCGCCATAATCTAAGCGCAACACTACGCCGTTATTGTTATCTGCTGCTTCTTGAATGGCGGGCGGGGTGGGCGCTAAAACCGAAAGAGTGGCGCCGTCGCCTAAATTGAATCTTTGCCCGGCACGGGCGCGAACAATGGGCACGCGCGCCCGTTTTAAAGCCAATTTGGCGATTTGATACTCCGGCGCCCCAACGGTTTGTGGCTGCCAGGCGCCATCCAAAGCCATGCCAACCGGCATCTCTTGAATCACCCGTTCCAGCCCGTTGCAATGATCAGCATCGGCGTGTGTGAAAATCAAAGCATCAACTCTCCGCGCCCCAATGAATTGCAAATAAGGCACGATGACCGAGCGCCCTATGTTTCTTTGATCGAGCGAGCCACCGTCTATCAAAACTATGCGGCCTGACGGCGCTTGAATGACAATAGCTTCGCCCTGTCCGACATCCAGCATCGTTACGCGCAAGGGTGCATGACGCAAGTGCCATTCACGTTGCGCCGCCCACAAAGCCAGCAGCAAAAGCAAAGCAACAATCAAACGTTGCGGGCGCATTTCCAGGCCTCGCCGTCGCAAAGAAAGGCGAGCGCCGTGCCAGAAGTCACTTAGTTGCTCTTTCCAGTCGGTGCCTTGCAAAATCGGCAGCGCTGCCGCACCCAAAAGTAACAACCCACTGAACAAAACCACACTCATCTTGAAAGGCGGCGTATCTATTGAAGCGCCGGGCAAGCGCGCAGCGGAAATTGCCAGATTATCCACGGCACTGGCCAGGGGATAGTTGATGGAAGTGGCTAAAGGCAGCAACAATCCGGCAACGCCGGTCGCCACTAAAACGCCGCATAATGGCACGGCGATGAGATTGAAGCCAAATCCGGCCCAACTGGCGTTGCCGAAGTGCAAAAGCATGAGCGGCAAAACCGCGCATTGCGCACCTAAGGTTAGTGCTGCAACATCAATGACAGTGCCGCTGCCAAAAGCACGTTGCAAAAAACGGCGTAGCGACGGCGCTAAGGCAATCAGGCCCCAGGTCGCGGCGAAGGTCAATTGAAAAGAAAGATCGGTCAGACTGGCCGGCTCGATGCCAAAGAGCACGACAAAAGCCAGCGACCATAGCGAAAGCCCATCTATATCGCGCCCTATCAGCAGCGCCCAGGCCAGACACAAGCCGCCAATCGTGGCGCGCCAGATGCTGGCCGCGCCGCCGGTTACCAGAGCGTAATTGAGCAGCGCCGGCAATAGCAAAAACAACAGCCACCAGCGCCTCAGGCCCAGAGCGTGCGCCGCGCCAAGCAGAATAGCGGCCAAAAGCGTCACCTGTTGGCCCGACGCCACTAAAAGATGCGTCATGCCCGCCGCGCGGTAGTTGTCTTCTGTCTGGCGCGGCATGGTTTCCTCTAATCCGCCGCGCCCGAAAACCATTGCCGTCAAAAGCTGCGCCCTCGCCTGCGGATAAGGGCGCGTTATTAAATCACCGGCAAACGCCGCTTCGTAGTGCGCCGCAATGCGTTTTCGCAACCCTGACACCCAACGCAAAAGGGGATAGCGGGCACCGCGTTGCAGAACTTTTATCTGCTCTTTAATTTCGGTGCGGCACCAGCAATGAGCACCGATATAATACCAGGCGCGTTCACGCTGTCCGGGATTGCCCGCATAGGAGAGCGATTCTAAAGGAGCCTGTTGAAGTTCAATGGCATCGCCAACTTCGAGCA
>DASWNL010000044.1:0-4896 GCA_036399215.1 Abditibacteriaceae bacterium | reverse complement strand
AACAACATAAAGCTCAATGGTTACGCTGCGCGGCCATTGGAAGCACCGACCGGCGCTTCTTCCAACTCGCCCAAACGTCCGCCCCAATTTTCATTGCTGCCCTCGTAAGGGTCTTCTTCACCCGTTGCATCTTTCAAGCGGAAGTCACACGACGGTTGCTCCGTTCCCACATTGCCGCACACCCAGCCTGCGCCAGACTTACCGCGCACGTAACGGGCTGCAACTCCGCAATGGCATTGAATACCGTCTGCTTCAAACTCCTCAGCCTCTGCTGCCACAGGTTTGTTAGCTGGGCGCGGCGCGGGTTGTGCTGTCGCTTCTGCTGCCGAACGGGCAAAGCCGTTCTTGGCATCCGCTACAGTAGAACCGCCATCAGAAAGCCAGGAGAGCAGTTTTTGCGCGATTTCCTTACCAGCGCGTGGGATGACCATGCCGGCCACTGCCGGGCAGCGCGTCTTGCCGATAATCAAATTATTATCTTGATCTAAATCGGCTACCACGTCGAATTCATATTCCAAGCCGTCGCGTTGCACCGGGGCCAGACCCACTTTGCGCACCGTGACTTTGCCGGTCTTTTCGTTCTTTTCCTGCACGTATTCCGTCTTGGCGCGCATCGTCGTGATGATATGCACACGCGCATTTAACATCGCTTCCACCATGGCGTTGTGCATCGGTGTCACATCGCGCCAGGCGGCAAAAGTGTTACCCGATTGGCTGCGTTTGGTGGCGCGTGTTACCTGATCTAAAGCGCCATCTTTACCTGTCCAGGCGTGGCTCAAACTATCAATGATTAAGACATTGTAGCCGGCCTCTTCGGCAGCCTGAATGGCGTCAATATAGTTTTGTGGGCTAAAAGATTCAAGCTCCAGCACATCAAAATCGAAAATATCCGAATACTTGCTGGCGCTACCGCGTTCGGTGTCAACAACAGCTATCGGGCCGCCGAGATGTTTGGCAATGTTCAGTGCTGTATAGGTTTTGCCGCTACCCGCTACGCCAATCAAAGACAGGCGCAGTCGAGATAACTTTTTAGATGCTTTTTGAAAACTCAGGCTCATGATGGTGTCCTTTCGCGCCACGCATTGTTGCGTTCGGTTGTTGTGTTCGGCGCTGTTCGTTGCTGCAATTGTAAGTTGATAAATTAAACCGCTTGTAATTCCGGCAAGCGAGATTTGTGAGATGAAATTTCGCCTTCAAATGTGGATGAAACATCTGTTTTTTCGCTTAGGCGACCTACGCGCTCATCAAAGGAGCGAAGTGGCACGTAAAGCTCATCCTCATCAATAATTTCCGCGATACGAGCAAAGCCGTGATCGCCAAAGGCTTCCCCAGACAGATCGAAATCGTCGTGCCCATTTTGCGGCGCAGCGTATTCCCAGCGTGAGCGACGCAACTGAGCGGCGCGGAAGGCTTCACGTTCTGCTTTGATGCGGTGCGCGGTTGCGGCTTTTTCTTCAGCCGCGCGCATCGCTGTCAAGCGCTGACGGGCTTGGCGTTGTGCCATGACTAACTGCATCTCAGCACGCCACGAATGATCATCTTCGTCGTGGGCAATCGCTTGGAGCGAACGCCGCGCTTCCACCTGCAAACCACGCAGGAATAAGCCAAACATTCCTAACATCGCCAGCATCCAAAAAGTTTCCGTTGTCATCGTTGTGCCTCCGCTGCTTTTATTGTGTGTTCTTCTTGCTGCGTTTCTACCGTCGCACTTCATTGTGAAAGCGATTTGGCCCCGTGGAAAGCGGATTTTATGCCAAATCTTCGTATATTTTACAAAAAAGTCGTGAAATTTGTCGACTTATCCCTACTTTTTCGTGTTTTGCACATATCGTATGGATAAGTCATCAGTGATTTCATTACTACGAGTGAAACGAATTTGACGACAAATGTCAAGGTTTAGTCATGAAAAACCCCGACTTTTTTGAAAAAGCCGGGGTATAGCAGCGTTAAAAAGGTTTTTACACGTCGCAAAGTCTGGCGGCTTCGGTCAAAGAGGTCAGCGGGTCGCGCTTGGGCAAAAACTCATGGGCAAAATAGCCCTGATAGCCGGTTTCTAATATGGCGCGGGCGATAGGCGGGTAGGAAAGCTCTTGCAAGGTCGGATCAATCTCATTGCGGCCCGGCACGCCGGCGGTGTGATAATGCCCGATGACATCTTTGTATTTGCGAATCGAAGCGATGACATCACCTTCCATAATTTGCATGTGATAGATGTCATAAAGCAGCTTGAAACGCTCTGAGCCAACAGCTTTGGCGAGTTCGGCGCCCCAGGGCGTGTGGTCGCACATATAATCGGGATGGTTGACTTTGGAGTTCAAAAGCTCCATGCAGATGGTGATCTTCTTTTCCTCGGCAAGAGGCATGATGCGCTTGAGGCCTACAGCGCAGTTCTTCAAGCCGGTTGCATCGTCGAGGCCGTCACGATTGCCTGAAAAGCAGATGATATTGGTAAACCCGGCAGCCGCAACAACGGGAATGAGTTCCTGGTAAGCCTGCACTAAAGTGTCGTGGTGTTCAACTCGATTCCAGGCTTTGCCTATGCCGCCCAGGCCGTTTTTGCTGGGATTGTTGACCATTGTGCAAACCAGGCCATGATTCTTGAGCGTGGCAAAATCGCCGGGGCCGAGCAAATCAATCCCAACAAGGCCAATTTTCTTGGCGTGCGCGGCCATGTTTTCCAGCGACACCTGAGGAAAGCACCACTTGCAAACCGATTGCTTGAGGTTGCCTTTGACTTTTTCGGTTTCTTGTGCGCGGGCGGATTCCGTATTTAAAACGACAGCGGAAGCAAGAGCAGTTACAGCGGCGCCGCGCAATACATCGCGGCGCGAAAGTAAAGAGGAAGTGTCGGATTTCATGATGGGTTTTCCAAAATCTGGCGGCAGAGGTTGTCTAAAAGGATGCCATAAGTCTCACCAAAGTGATTGAGATGAACAAGCAATGGATAAAGCTGATGCAAAGGCCGGCGCTTTTGGTAGCCCTCTTGTAGCGGGAAGTAGTGCTGATAAGCCGCAATAAAGCCCGGCGGGAAATCCCCGAAGAGTTCGATAAAGGCAATCTCCATTTCGCGCTCGCCATAATAGACGGCTGGATCAACTAAAACCGTCTGCTGCCCGCTTGTGATGTAGTTTCCACTCCATAAATCGCCGTGTAAAAGCGAGGGCCGCGCTTGGAAATCGCCGAGCAGATCATCCAGTCGGCTCATCACGGAATGTAATAGCTTTTCGCGAGTCAGCGGCAAGAGTTTTTGGGGACGCGCTAAAGAGATTTGCGGCTCTAAGCGGCACTCTCGGTAAAACTGCGGCCATGAAGCGCAGGGCGTATTGATTTGTGAAAGCTCGCCCAAATAATTGTCGTTTTGCCAACCAAATTTTTCTGGTGCGGGCGCTTGGTGCAACTGGGCTAAATCCTGGACAAAGCGGCGTGTCATGTCGCTCTGGTTATCCGGTGGCGCGCTTTCGATCCATTCTAAAAGAAGAAAAGCCGGCGTTTCACTTGTGGCTTCAGCGACGTGCAATACTTGCGGCACGCGCACCGTTTGTGTGGCAGATAAAGCACGCAAGCCTTCCGCTTCTTTTTGGAATAACCCCGGCGGCGCGCTGACGTTTACTTTAATGAAAAACGGCCCCTCAGATGTTTGCAGACGCGCGGCTTGATTAATCATGCCACCGCTCAATGGCATGATACTTTGCACCTTTAAACCCTGTGCCTCTATCGCCGCGCGCAAACTCTCATTCATAAAGAACTTTATAAATTATGCGCGCGGCGAATCGTTTCGAGCAAACCAGCGCAACCATCTTGCGCCAGGAGATATACCGTCTCAAAGCCGCCATCAAAATAAGGGTCAGGCACTTCTCTAATCTGCGATTGTTTAGCTTGAACGCCGTAATCGAGCAACGGCTTAACCCGGTCACTGGTGTTTCCAAACATTTCTCTTAAATCCCGCCTATTGCGTTCATCCATTGCGACGATGTAATCGAAATCGTCTAAATCGCTTTTTACCATGATGCGTGAGCGTCCAGCGTAAGGAATGTTATTCTTCTGTAAAATCGCCAGCGTGCCGTGATGTGCTGGTTCTCCACGATGCCAGTCGCCGGTTCCGGCGGAATCGGCTTCGATCTGGTTTTCTAATCCAGCTTCTTTGACCATGTGTTGAAAAACCGCTTCGGCCATGGGAGAGCGACAAATGTTGCCCATGCAGACAAATAAAACGCGAATCATGCGCGCAGTAAAATAAAAGCGGGCACACTTTACAACGGAAACAATATGAAAATTTTAATATCGGGCGCCAGTGGTTTAATCGGCAGTGAAATCAAGCAACGCTTGCAAGCGCGCGGCGATGAAGTGGTTGCTTTATCGCGCGTGGCGCGGGAAGGCACTATCGCCTGGCCCGAAGGCGGCATATTGAATCCATCTGATTTGGAAGGCTTCGATGCGGTTATTCATTTAGCGGGCGAAAACGTCGGTGGGCGCTGGACAAAAGCCAAAAAGCAAGCGATTTACGATAGTCGCGTGCATCGAACGCGCGACCTTTGTCAGGCGCTGGCACAAACAATCAATCCACCGCAAGCGTTCTTATGTGCTTCTGCCATTGGCATTTACGGAGATCGCGGCGGCGAAGAATTAAGCGAAGAAAGCGCGCCGGGAACGGGATTTTTAGCGGATGTGTGCCGCGATTGGGAAGCAGCTTGCACGCCTTTAGCAAACAAGACGCGCCTTGTGCATTTGCGCTTTAGTGTGGTGTTTGATAAGAGTGGCGGCGTGCTGAAGAAAATGCTGTTGCCGTTTCAATTTGGTTTAGGCGGGCCGTTGGGTGACGGCTTGCAATACGTTAGTTGGATTTCTTTAGAAGACGCGGCTCGTGCCGTGATTTATCTGCTGGATAACAACCACAGT
>DASWNL010000043.1:0-3269 GCA_036399215.1 Abditibacteriaceae bacterium | reverse complement strand
CCAAGTGCAGGAGCTAAGCTGATAGACCCTATGCTACACAGTAACGCACTACGGCTTAAGAGATGCATAAATGCACGGCGCCTCATGGAGAATCTCCCTTCTCTGCCAAAAGCCTTTGGTTGGCTTAAACTTTACCTATTCCCGGCCTTCGATTCACGCTCTTTGGAAACTTATTAAATAATCCGTAAAAACTCTATTGGACGAAAGGAACAGTTGTGACGAATCCCTCAAAATATCAACCTTCCGCCCGCGTTGATGCCATACGGCCTCCGGCAGTAGAAACCGAATTCACGGTTTCGCTTGACGGCATCCGCGTTTTGGTCCTGGATGACGAAGGTGATACACGCCGCTTGATTTTTGATACTTTGCAGTTACAGGGCGCTTCTGTCACGCTGGCCGGCAGTGGCGATGAAGCGCTTCGCATCCTGAAGTATGAAAAGTTCGATGTCATCATTAGCGACCTCGGCATGGATGGCATGGACGGCCTTGATTTCATTCGTGCCGTGCGCGAGCGCGACATTCACACACCCGCCATCGCTTTATCAGGCTATACCGGTATTGAACCGCAGCAACGAGCACTCGAAGCCGGTTTTCAAATACACCTCGACAAACCCGTCGAAAATTTATTGTTAGCCGCCGCTGTGGCTGATTTAGCCGAGCAAAACCGAAAATAAACGTGTCGCGAACTTTTCATCTTTCAGTCTTTTCAAAAGCCTAAAAAGAGACAGATCATGCGATTCTCTCTCGTCTTACTGCTCACCATCGTTTTTGGCGCTATTGGTCTTGTTTTGGGATTTGCCGTTGAAGCGCCGCCCTGGCGCCTCGTCTTATCTGCTGTAGCAGGAATGGCCGGTGGAGCCGGCATCGCATCTACTCTCTTGCATATTCAGCAGTTACATCGCCAGTTACGTTGTTAAGTTACGTCGCTAAGAGCGGCCAGCCGTCTTTGTCGAACTTCAATTTTTCAATCATCAATGTCGGACGCCCATTGTTAGCTTCATCATAAAAATGGTAGCTGCACCACAGGGCGCCTTTATCCTCTAAGACTCCAATATGGCCGGGGCCGATGAAACGCCCGCGCCGCGTCAGAAAAAGCGAGCCGCCGCCTTGCATCAAATCGCGCCCGTCTTTATCGAGATACGGCCCCGTCACTTTTTGACTGCGCCCAATGCGCACTTCGTAAGTGCTCTCCATGCCCCGACAACAAAATCCCCAGTTCACAAATAAAAAGTAATCTTTACCACGCCGATAAATACAGGGCGCTTCAATAGCGGGCGAACCAGGTGGCGGCGCGGCAATCGAAAACATCTCCTGGTTCAATCTTTGACCGGTCTTCGCATTCAATTCGATTAATTTGATGCCGCTCCAAAAGGAGCCAAAACTCATCCACAAGCGATTCTCATGGTCAAAGGTGAGCGCCGCATCAATGGCGTTGAAGTTATCCGTTGCACGCGATTGAACCACGATGCCTTCGTCACGCCAGGCGTAATCGGTTGAAAAGGAGTTCAAGGTTTGATTCGTCGTAAGGCCAATGGCCGACGTATTCTTGCCGAAGGATGAAACCGAATAAAAAATCGCCCAACGGTCGCCCAATTTAATAATATCCGGCGCCCACCAATCGCCCGGATTTTCCGGCGCAATCTCTTTCCACCAGGCCGGTATTTGGGGAAAAACCGGCAGCCCACTTTGCCAATTTTTCAAATCACTTGAAAACTTCGATGGCCCGCCGCGTCCGGTATGAAACATCCAGTAAGAACCGCCTTCGCGCACAATGGTCGAGGGATCATGCGCCGCCGTATCGCCTTCCAATAAGGCAGGCCCGGCTTTCTGTTTTTCTTGCTGTTTTTCGTCCTGTGTGTGGCCACTGCGGGAAATCATCCACAGCGGCGCGCCTAACAGGATGCCTTTTATAATCGCGCGGCGTTTCATGGTTTTTTAAGACTGCCTGTAGGCTTTCAAGTGGTGAAATTACAGGTCGCGCGGCCATACTACATTCAACTTCACGCAATGCGCGCATTATTCCATTGGCCGCCTGGTCAAAGCAAAGCGCCGAAATACAAATTTCCAAGGAGACTTTAATGTTAAAGAAATATTTACGTCCTGTGTCACGCCTGACTTTGCTTGGTCTGGCTTTGATGAGTTTCACCCAAACTGTGCGCGCCGAAATTGCCGTTAAAAGCGACGAGAAGATCGCTTTTCTGGGTGATTCAATAACGCAACAGGGGGCAGGTAGTGCAAGCGGCTATGTGCGCCTTGTCATGAGTGGCTTGGAAGCGAATAATATCAAGGCCGAAGCGATTCCCGCCGGCATTAGCGGGCACAAATCGAATGATATGCTGGCGCGCGTGGATAAAGATGTCATTGAGAAAAAACCAAACTGGATGACCCTCAGTTGCGGCGTCAATGACGTGTGGCATCAGGAGCGCAATCGCGGCATTCTGATAGAGGAATACAAAACCAACATTCGCGCTATCGTAGATAAAGCACAGGCGGCAGGCATTAAAGTGCTGTTACTCACTTCGACCATGATCGGCGAAGACCAAAGCGGCGCCAACAATCAAAAGCTGATTCCTTACAACGATTTCTTGAAAGCCTTAGCTGCGGAAAAGAACCTGCCGATTGCCGATTTAAACAGCATGATGCAGGAGCAGGCCAAAGCGCCGCACAAAGGCAACCTGGCTACGACCGATGGCGTGCATATGAACCCCATCGGCAATCAGATGATGGCTATTGGCGTGTTGAAAGCCTTTGGCGCCAGCGAGGCTCAACTGCAAACGGCGCGCGAGGCCTGGTCAAAAATCCCCCACAATATCGGCGCTTCGCTAACACTTGGTCAATGGAACAAATTAAGCGAAGTCGCCAACAAGTCGAATCGCACCATTGATGAAGTCATCAAAGCGGCTGTAGAAAAAGCCATCACCGAAGGCTAAAGGCCATGAAACTCTTTTTGCTGTTTCTGCTGTTGCTTTTACCCACTATGAGTAATGCCGCTGAAGTTAAAACCCTGCCATTGCCTGATTTGCTGGTTATGCAAAACGGCACGCCGGTAAAATCAGCACGCCAGTGGCCTGTGCGACGTGCTGAACTACTTCATTTATTTGAGCAAGAAATCTACGGCAAAACCTTGCTGGGCAGACCCAAAGATTTGCGTTTTGTAGTGCGCGAACAAAAGAACGATGCGCGGGGTGGCAAAGCCACGCGCTTGCGTGTTGGGATCTTGTTTGAAGGCACGGAAACCGGGCGGCAAATGGAACTGCTGGTCTATTTGC
>DASWNL010000042.1:0-7597 GCA_036399215.1 Abditibacteriaceae bacterium | reverse complement strand
CCGGACAATGAAGAGTTAAAAGGCTTTACCGCACGCCTGATTCCGGCCCAGCCCATCAGTGCGCGGTTTGTTCAATTCAAAATCAATAACAAGCGCTTCTTAGCCGTTACTGAAGTCGAGGTTTTAGATGCTCTTAAATTTGAGCCTTATGATTTGCGAATCGCTTTGCCGGATGAAAAAACTACGGCTATTCGCGTGGCAGCCAAGTCAAATCCCCTCATCGAAACCGGCGCGTTGGTAACACAAAATTTAAGTTCTTCTACTGCACCGGCAATGCGCAAAGACGCTAAAGCTCTTGGCGAGCCGGTTTTAGAACCTGCCACCTTGCATTCTTTAGGTGCGTATTGGATTATCAGCGGCGATGCCAACAAAAATGCCGAAATCAAACTGGGTTACCGCAAAGCGGGCGAAGCTAATTGGAACATCGGAATGCCATTGCGGCGCGTGGGCAAAGGCCATCATAAAGATGAAAAGGGTCAAAGCAAACTTGCAGTGCCCGATGACGCCTGGCTTTTCGCCGGCAGTGTTCTTCAATTACAACCGGAGACTGATTACGAACTGCGTTTGGATTTAACTGATGCCGATGGTGGCACCGGTTCTAAGGTTTTAAAAATGCGCACGCGTGGTGAGCCAAAAGCTACGGCTAACCTGGCGTCGTTTCATGTGATGCCCGGTGATGGCGGCGGTAATGGCTCACCCGACAATCCCTTCAAAGGCTTAACTGCGGCGCAGGCGGCGGCTAAACCCGGCATGGTTTTTTTGTTGCGACCCGGCATTTATGAAGGCACTTTCACTGTGACCAAAAGCGGTGAATTTAATGCCCCAATCATCTGGCGCGGCGCCGAAAACGGCGCCGTCATTTTAGATGGTAAGGGCAAGGCCGCCATGCGCCCCGGACGCGCTGTTAGTGCTACAGACGTGCATGATGTCTGGTTTGAGAATCTCTCTATTCGCAATGCCGATTATGCTCTTGTCGGCCACAACTCGGCGCGTCTTGTGATTCGCGGATGCAAAATCAAGGATGTGGAGTTTGGCATCACCTGCACCAACAACCAGAAAGATGTGGTGCATGGTTGGTTCATCGCGGATAACGTTATCGAAGGCCCCTCTACCTGGCCGCGCACTAAGGGCATTGAAGACGCGCGCGCTATTCAGGTAACCGGAACCGGCCATGACATCTGTTACAATCGCATTCGCGGCTTTGCTGACGCCATTGATACTTTTGGCTCGGTTCGATGCGCGGCCATTGATATTTATCACAACGAAATCAGCGAATGCACCGATGACGGCATCGAAACAGATTACTCCGAGCGCAATGTGCGGGTTTGGAATAACCGCCTGACCAACGTTTTTCAGGGCATCAGCACGCAGCCGGTTTTTGGTGGCCCTATTTATATCTTCCGCAACGCGATGTATAACGTTGTCGGCGCGCCTTTCAAGATGCACAACAGCCCTTCCGGCGCGTTGATGCTGCACAATACGGTTGTGAAAAAAGGAATGCCGCTCGAAAGCTTTCCGAGTGTGCCGGTTCGCAACACAGTTTTTCGTAACAACTTATTCATTGGAACGACTGGCAATTATGCCTATGAATCAACGGCGCCGATGGAAGATTGCGATTTCGATTACGATGGTTTTGGCGGCGGCCCTTATGGACAGTTCCTGAAATGGAACAAGGAACGCTACAATACGATAAAAGAAGCGCGTGAAAAAGCGCCGGTTTATAGAAACGCCGTTGCTGTAGATGCCACAACGGTTTTCTCTAACAACACCAAAGCGCCGGATGACGAAAAAACGCAGTTCCCCATGCCTTTCGATTTGCGCTTGAAACCTGGAAGCGCCGCAATTGATAGTGGCGCGTTGTTGCCAGGACTCAACGACAAATTCTCTGGACAAGCCCCCGACTTAGGCGCCTACGAAAGCGGCCAAGAATTGCCGCATTACGGGCCGCGATAAAGTTAGAAAGGAACCCATGACAGATGATGAACTTTATGCGTTGAAAAACAAGAGTGTTTTACTCCGCCGACAGGAGATGTTGGATGAACCACATGTCAAACCTTTGGCTGACTTTGTGAAGAAAGTTCGTTTAGAGCGTGGTGAGGAATACAATATTCCTGATTTCGACCCATTAGACGGCGGCATTGAAGCCAAAGTATTGTTTCTCTTTGAGTCGCCTGGTGGCGGAGTGGCAGTTTCGGAGTTTGTCTCTCGTGAAAATCCAGATCGCGTTGCGCGGATGTTTCGCTCTCTTTGTGATGAGGCTGGAATTGCGCGAAAAGATACGATTTTATGGAACAGCGTGCCTTGGTGGGTAGAGAGCGGTGTGAGAAGTGATGACGTCGCCGTAGCTCTGCCTTATTTGCGTCGGCTGATGTCCTTACTTCCAAACCTCGAAGCGATTGTCCTAATGGGCACCACGGCGGCGTCTTTACAACAATTACTAAGGCAAGAAACGAATACTCGCGTTTTTGCGACGTGGATGCCCAGCCCACGAGTATTCAACCGGTGGAAAGGTAAAAGGCGTGAGGTAGAAGAAACATTTCAAGAAGTTGCTCGCCTCTTAAACCAATACCTCTCCAATTGAAGTTTCAACGCGGCACTTCCACTTTTTCTAAGGCTTCTTCAATCAAACTTTCGCTTCGCACACCGCCATATTTAGCTTTGGTGTCGAGCGCGATGCGATGGGCGAGCACGGGAATGGCTAAAGCTTGCACATCATCGGGGGAAACGTAATCGCGGCCTTCGATTTTGGCGCGGGCCTGGCAGGTGCGATGCAAGGCCAGCGAGCCACGCGGCGAAACGGCTAATTTTAAACGCGGCTCGTTCCTTGTCCATTCGCAGAGGCGCACCATGTATTCCACGACGGCACGCTCGCAATGCACGCTTTTGATCTCTTCTTGCAACCTCAACATTTCATCGCAGGAAAGCACAGGCTGCAACTCATCGAACGGATGACCTGCATTGTGGCTGAAGATGACTTCGACTTCGTGCGCTAAGTCGGGGTAGCCTAAAGCCACGCGCAACGTAAAGCGGTCAAGTTGCGCTTCAGGCAGCGGATAAGTGCCGTGGAATTCAATGGGATTTTGCGTGGCAAGCACAAAAAACGGTTGTGGCAACAGGCGCGCTTCTCCTTCGACGGTTACCTGATTTTCGCTCATTACTTCGAGCAGTGCGCTCTGCGTGCGCGGGCTGGTGCGATTGATTTCATCGGTCAACAAAACATTAGCGAAAACCGGGCCGGGGCGAAACTCAAAAGTGCCGTCCTGCGGGCGATAAAAGCTGCTGCCGGTGATGTCGGCAGGCAATAAATCCGGTGTGAACTGCACGCGTCGAAAGGTGCCATCAAGGGAGCGCGCCAGAGATTTTGCCAGTGTGGTTTTGCCGGTTCCGGGCACGTCTTCGAGCAGGGTATGACCACCGGCCAACAGCGAGATAACCAGTAAGCGAATGCTCTCGCTCTTACCTCGAATGACGCGACCTAAATTATCTTCGATGCGTGTAATGGCCGTTTTGAAATCGGTGGAATCGTTCATGATTTTGGTTTCTGTTGTTCCAGATCGCTAAGCAAATTTCGTAATTGTGGCAAAGTGTCGTCCTGAAGCCCAAAGCGCGCGGATTCATAAAGGCGGGCAAAGGGCAGTGCTTCACCGATTTTAAAACGCTGCAGATGGCGTAGCCACGTTGATTCAGGTGGGCAGGGCATTCCTCGCTGATAAAGCCACTTTTCAAAGCGCGATGCTAAATGTGCCAGTTCAGCATCGCGAGATGCATAAGTGAAAACTTCGCTTTGCGTTTTGATGCGACGCGGGCTTCGCACACGCCAAATGAGAATCAACAGCAAAACGCCAAAAACGCAAAGCCAGAAACGCAGGGGTAGATTGCGCAGCTCTTGAAGCAAAGCTCGTGCTGCGGCAGAAAATTTAGCAAAGAACTCGCTGATTTTTAGCCCTGTCGGCAATGGCCCGGCGCGTTCGTCAGGTTGTCCGCCTCCCGGCGTAAAATCAGCAACCACCCATTTATTATCTATCCAACATTCAATCCAGGCATGAGCATCACGTCCTCGCACCACAAGTGCGTTGCGGCCATCGGCTTCGTGTGCCATATAGCCGATCACATAGCGCGCAGGGATGCCTAAATAGCGCAGTAAAATGACTCCGCCGGAAGCAAAAAACTCGCAGTGCGCGTCGCGCTTGTTCAACAAGAAATCGCTGGTGCGGTCACCGGGGCCGATGCGCGCTTTCAGGCTATAACGATAATTCTGAAGAAAATAGGCTTGCACGGCCTGAACGCGCTCGGCATCGGTTTTGGCCCTGGCGCCGATAGAGTGAGCCAACACTTTTACACGCGGGTCAATGGCTTCCGGCACTTTACGATAACGCGCTAACCATGCCTTACCTGGCGGCTGGCAAAACAAGCCTTGAAACTCTTTTTGTTGACTTAACGAAACCTCGTAAACCAGATTTCCGCTGCTGCTTTCAGGCCCGGCTTGCAACGGCCCCAGTGGCGGTTTCCATTGTGCCTCAGTGTCATGGGGAAAGGTAAAACCGGCAGTGTGTAAGGGCGCAAACACCAGATTTTGATCATCCGTCAGGCGCGTGACGCGAAGGAGCGGCTGCACAAAGGAAGCGCGTTCACGCGAGCGTAGGCTCTCCAGCGAAACCGTAGAGCCTGGTTGTTGATTAATGGATGGCAACCAGCGATTATCTTCATAATCCGCAAAAGCAGCCGCGCGCAAGTAGAGGTGATCCTGATCGGGCGGCAGGTTTACTATGTGCAACATGCGCGTAAGCGTGCCTCGCAAATTGAATCTTGATCCCAGGTGCGGATCGGTAGAAAGGCCGGTAGCCTGGGCACTGCGTCCTTCCAGAAACTTCATGCCCCACTGGCTGATTTCATTGCGATAGTGCCAGACGCCGCCATGCACTAAAGCCGATAAACCCAGAACCGTTGCCAGCATTAAGCCGCGCCGCCAGAACGTGCGTGAAGTGAAAACAGACGGCTGATAAGCGCGCCATGAAAGGCTCAAAAACAAAAAATACAGCGGCGTTAAGTAACGAATAAAGCGTTGATCGAAAGTGTTGGAAGCCGCTAAAAAAACCATGGCCGACAAAAGAATCATGGCGGGCGAACGCGCCCCGCTGGCCGGGCGGCGCAGCCAGGCCTGAATCGTCATTTCAATGGCACATAAATAACCTGTGGTATAAGCGAATATCATCTCCAGCGTATCGCTTCCAGTATCGGAAGTGGCGCGCTCGTAGGCCTGCCATAAAATCAGACCAAATAACGCATAGCGTCCCAAACGAACCAGATTGCCATCGCCATCGAAACGCATGGGACTCAACGTGGAGCCAACCAGCAAAAGCATGGGAACGATTAACAACCAGTTGCCGCTACTTAACCATAAGGCGCCCAACGCCACCAGTGCTGCGGCTATCGCGGTGAGCGGAAGGCGCGAAGGTGTGGATTGTTGGACGGATAGAGATTGCTCACTTTTCATCGTCGTTTTTAGAATCTTGTAAATTATCTTTGCTTATTGCTTGTTATTATTTACCTCAGCGTGTCATCCCTCCACTACAAAATCTCCAACTACCTATCTTTTAACTTTCATAGATGATTAACGCCGGCTGAAAATTCGCCTGTTGTGATAACGGGAATGCGTCCCAGCCATTCGGCATCGGCCATTGGTTCATCGGTGCATGGGCTATCACGCACGATAATGACTTTAAGACCTACGCCACTGCGTGCCAGGTTTTCACAAAAGGCACGCCGCACCTCGTTCCAGTCGAGGAAAACGCAAACGATGGCGTTGATTTGTTCGAGGTTATCGAGAATCTCCGGCTCCAAAGCGGCAAATGGTTCAAGGGGATTGGCTTCGACACCGGCTAAAATATCGAGGATTTGATCGAGATAAGCCAGCGAACGCCCGGCTAACAGATGATACAAATCCGGCCCGGCTGCAAAGATGTCCACCAGATATTCGCGGCGCGCCATAAAATCGCCGATAGAGGCAGCCACAGAAACAGCGCGTTCAAAGCTTGCTTTGTTTTCCGCAGTCGGTTGGGGCAAATGCGTGTCGAGAACAATAGCCATCCGCAAAAAATACTCTTCGCGGTATTCGCGCACAATGGGCGTTTGCAAGCGTGCCGTGGCGCGCCAATCTATGTCGCGCGGATTATCCCCGTCGCGGTATTCACGGTTACCCAAAAACTCAAACGAATCGCCCAAATGCGAGGCAAAGGCGACGCCGCCCGGATGATGGCGCCGCCCGGAGGGAATAGCCAGCGATTCCAAAGGTGTAAAGGCCGGATAAACCACCAATCGTTGCCCTGACTTGAAAACGCGCGCGCTATTGAGCAAGCCAAAGGGAAATGAGGTTTCAACGCGCCAGCCTTGAATCGAATAAATACCTCGCTGATGGCAAAGCAAACTCACTTCACTTTTGCTTTTCTCACCGGGCGCCAACAAGGGCACAGGTGTGCCTTCTTCTGGCTCAATGCCCAGAGAAGGTGGCAGGCGATGAGCGATAATCCGCCAGTCACGCGCTAAGTGGCGCCCACGATTGACCGTTTCAGCCTCCACCGGCAAGGTTTCGCCAGCGCAAATTCGCTCGGCATGGCGCACTTGTAACGCAGCTTGCGGGCGGCAAAAAAACCACGCCCCAGCCGCGCAGAGCCAGAAGCACGCAATGTAAAGTAGCGGCACATAAGATTGCAACTCCAGCGAGTTGATGCCTGAGATGAAGAGGGCCATGCCTGCCAACAAAGTCCAGCGCCCGGCGGGCGTTAATCGCTCATTCCACACTCTCCATGGCCCGGCCAGGCCTGTGGTGTTGATAAGGTTGAAGTAGGCTGCATCATGAGCGCCGGAAGCTGGAGGCAGTCCCGCTTGCAACTGCGCTTTTTCAATGCCATAAAAAGCGCGCGGCCCGGCAGGTTGGGCCTTCCAGTGAAAGCCAAAACGGCGTGTTTCATTGCTCTGTGCGTGAAGAGGTAAGTGGGTTTGGGAGTGTGGCATCGAGTTCAGTTTAGAAGAGACGAAAGGTCGCGCCTAAATCTCAAGTCTCTTTTTAAACTCACTCAGAGTGTTGACAAAAACCAGAGCGCTTTTGTCGCTGTTGTAGCCACGCGCTAAAATTGAGGTATCCCTGTGATTCGAGGTGCCCGGATGCGACTGCTTTTCCTTTTGGTGTTGGCGTTTCTGGCACCTTTGCCTTCAACACACGCTTGCTTATGGGACAGCGACACTTTATCCACCGAAGCCAAAGGCTTGCCGGGCACGTTGGAAATTATCACCGGACGCTTTGAGCGCAATCCACCATTGTTTTATGAGATGCGCCTCAAGCGCGTTACGCAAGAAATCACAGCCCAACCGCAAAAGCTCGAATTGTATGATGATGCCGGCGTGGCCTGTGACCGCTTGCACAAAGGCAACCAAGCCATTGCCTGGATGGCCAAAAAGCGCGCGCAGTTAAAGCCGTATCCGCAAGATAAAGAGCACTGGTATCGCTATCACGCTAACCTCGGCACTTTTCAGGCGCATCGCTGGCTGCGTGGCGGTGCTGACCGTAAAAAGCTACATGAAATGAAAACCGCGCGCGATA
>DASWNL010000041.1:0-2558 GCA_036399215.1 Abditibacteriaceae bacterium | reverse complement strand
AAACTTTGACTGACCGCGTTGGCAAAAAAGTGCAGCTTGTTGGTGATGATTTGTTTGTTACCAACACCGAACGCCTCAGCAAAGGCATCGAAATGGGCGCGGGCAACTCGATTCTAATTAAGGTCAACCAAATCGGCACCTTAACCGAAACCCTCGCCGCTATCGAAATGGCAAAACGTGCTGGTTTCACCGCAGTTGTTAGCCATCGCTCCGGTGAAACGGAAGACACCACTATTGCCGACATTGTCGTAGCGACCAACGCCGGGCAGATCAAAACCGGCGCTCCGGCGCGTAGTGACCGTGTGGCAAAATACAATCAATTGCTGCGTATCGAAGAAGAATTGGGCGACACTGCCCTGTTCGCCGGACGCGATGCTTTTTATAATTTGAGGTAATTAGCTTTTAGCAGTCTCAAATCCCCCACCCAACCTCCCCCGAAGGGGAGGAGTAATTCCCCTCCCTTTGCGGGTGCCCTCTGGGCAGGAGGTTAGGAGAGGGTCTCTTGTGCGACTGCTAAAAACTTACAGCTAAAAAGGGGCTACCAATGCAACATTCATCAAAGCTCAGCCCGCGCCAATCGGAAACACTTTTCGATGATGCTCTGCCAGATTCACCAGAAGACTTTCGTGACGAAGTGGCGACTCTCAAAATGCGCAAGCGACGCGCTCGTGCGCGCCAGCGCCGTTGGTCGGTCTGGTTAATTACGGGCGCTTTCACCTTAACCTCGCTGCTGCTCATGGTAACGATCTTTTCGGTGCAGGCCGAACACAGTCGCTGGCGAAATCGTGTGGCGCAACGTGAAACCGAACTTGCGGTTTTGGAAGCCCAACTCAAAACGGGTGAGCGTCGCTTAGCCGCGTTGCAATCGCCACAAGGCCGGCAGGAACTTCTCATTAATAACGGTTACTTGAAGCCGGGCGACCGCTATCTGGAATTTAAAGAGGACAGCGATAAATCGAAACAAGCCGAATCACCGCCTAACGACCTGACTCCGCACACAAGTAAATGGGATAGTTCGCCTGTTCAAGATGGTTCTATCTGGCGAGGCGCCTGGAATTCACTGTCGGAAAAATGGCAGCGCCTGAGAGAAGGCCAATAAGCAAAAAGAGGTTTCCCCGGAAACCTCTTTTTGCTTTTAGATTTGAAAGGCTTGCCTTAACATTTCGATACTCTTGGGCACGGCACTATCAGGGTCTTCTTTGCCTTCCATTTCCAGCGAGATATAGCCCTTGTAGTTCACGGCGCGCAAAATAGAAGCAATGCGCGTGTAATCTAAATCAAGCGAATACCATTCTCCTCCACCATAATAGGTTTTGGCTTGCACGAAAACCGTATGCGGCGCCATGACTTCGAGCTTTTCGTAAGGCGCCTCCAAAAAATTGCCGGTATCCATCAAAACCCCAAGCCAGGGCGAATCAACCGCGTTGACAATGCGCAAAACGCCTTCGGGTTCGCGTGTCAATCCCCAGTGGTTTTCCAGTGCCAACAGCACGCCGCACTCCTTAGCCTTTGGAATGCAAGCCTCCATGCACTCTATGCACCAATCGAAAGCATCATCATCCGAATAGCCGGGTAGGGCAGGTTCTTCACCGCGCAAGGCCATCAAGTCATCGAAGGAAGCGACTGTATTCCAACGTCCTGAATTGATGCGGATACACGGAATGCCCAGTGCGTAAGCCAATTCGATGCAGTGCAGGGTGTGATCTATCTGTTCGCGGCGTTTATCTTTTTCGGGTGAAACGAAGTTTTGATGAATAGACAGGCAAATCAAATCCAGACCGTTGACAAAAGCGCGGCGCTTGAGATTTTGCACGTAAGAGCGCTCTTCGCTTTCCATCTGGCGATGCAAAATCTCGACGCCTTCAACGCCTAAAGCGGCAGATTTATCTATAACATCTTCGATAGAAACTTTCGGATCACGAAAATGCCAGTAAGAGTAAGAAGAAATAGCGAGTTTGGGACGAGGGCTTAAAAGTGTCATGTTTTCTAAAAGAGTTTTAGCATTTTTCAGATAGAATGAAATCTCTTTGGCATGGATTCCCGCCTGCGCGGGAATGACAATTCTCGCGTGCGTCATTCCCGCGCAGGCGGGAATCCATAACTCATGTTTTAATTCCAAGTGAAGAACGCTTCATCATTTCCCATTCATTTTGCAATATCCGGCAAATCCAGGCCCATTAAAGGGCGCTCCATAACCGTTAAAAGCGGCGTGACATTTTTCGTAGCGCCGCCATTTTGCAAGTAAAAACCTTCGCCGGAAACGCCCGCGTTAATATGCAACTGCGTGTTGCCATCGGCGGTAAAGCGAGCGCGCCGCAAAGCTATCCAGTCGCCAGTGAGAGACTTAATCCAGCCGTTGCCAAAACGGGCGCGGCGAATCTCTTCGGCGCTTTTGCCATCGCGCCGAAAGTCTTCGACAAACGAATAATAACCTTTCAGTGGCGCCCCGCCGGTTGCTGTGCGAAAAGTCGCCATCTGCTGCCAACGATGCTGCTCCGGCACGAAAAAGTAACCGGCAAAAGTGGTTTTATCGCCTTCGACTTTGGCTGCGACAAGGA
>DASWNL010000040.1:0-4362 GCA_036399215.1 Abditibacteriaceae bacterium | reverse complement strand
GACGGGGCATAACTACCGGGCGAGGCGGGCCGATTTCGACTCCGATAACACAAATATCGTCTGGAGAAGGCGCGCCTTTCATCCATTCGTTGACATCTTCACAAATGCTACGGCAAATACGTGCAATAGGGTGTTCTATGTGCTGGCGTAGCGTATCGCACAAACGCTCTGTTCCAAACTCTTCTTTATCAGGAGCCGGGGCTTCGATAACTCCATCGGTATAAAGCACAAACGCATTGCCAGGCTGCAAGGCCCGACTGTGGCGTGTATAAGTGCTGTCTGCATCCAGACCCAGCGCGGCATTAATATGCTGCGGGTCCATGTAATCTTCTGGTAACAGCGGTTGCACGTTGCCGCTCTCCCGCTCTATAACAAGTGGCGCGGGGTGCCCTGCCGAAGCAAAGCTCATGTTCTGGTTGACAGTATCAATCACCATGCAAAACGCTGAAGCAAAAACGAATTGGCCTGTGCCACGTAGGATGCCGGCAAAGTGGCGGTTCACCTGCTCCAGAATATGCGCCGGGTCATCTTCATGGCCCGCTAAATCCTGTAAAAGCGTGCGAAGAATCGCCGTCACGAGCGCGGAGCGTGCGCCGTGCCCCATTACATCAGCGATAAAAACACCGGCGCGACCTTCAGATATTTTAAAGACATCGAAAAAGTCACCACAGACCGTCGTCGCCGGCTGATAAACGTGATGAAAACTTAAACTTAGCGCGTTTTGCAAACCAGCTTCGGGCACTTCGGGATATTCGCGTGGCAAGAGCGATTCCTGAAATTCACGGGCAATTTTTAAATCACGCTGAATTTCGCCGGTCTTAGCACTCAGTTCGCGTTCCAGTTGTTCATGATAAGAAAGAACGCGTTGTGACATGATGATGAAATCATGCGCCAGGTCTTCAAGTTCGTCTTTGGTGTTGACCTTTTGGAGTTGTGCCACCAATTCGCGGGCTTTATCTTGTGCGGCACGAGCAGCGCCCTCGTCTTCTAATTGAGCCGTTAATGCCAGGCCTGCTGCAGCTCCCCGTAATAAACGCAACGGCGTCACTAATTTTCGTTGCGCGATAACAAGGCCCAGGAACAAGAACGTTGTCAGCAGTAGAAACCCGGTGACACCTTGCATCTTTAACTGCCGATAAACCGGCGCAAAGACATGATCGGTATCGTTATAGACCAGAACCGAAAGTGGCGTCAGGTTTTCCAGGGCGGTTTTATGCACGTTGGGAATTTTCAATTCCAGGTTGGCATAGCCAATAAGGTCTTCGTGACCTGTCACGGTGTTGTGGCTTGAATGGGCCTGAGCGTTGCCCTTTGGATTATTAATGGATGGATTTTGTGCTCCGGGTAACAGGTTTACGGTCGCTGGTCTGTCCATGGAGGTCAATAACCAACCACCGTCCCGGCGAGTTTCGCCGTTTGGAGGCTGTTCACTACGCAAGACGTTCAAAACAGGTCGCGAAATATGATGGCTAAGCGGTGCATAATGAGAATCACCGAGGCGAGCTAAGATGCGGCCATCATGACGCACGACATCGTGGCGCAAACCGGCCTCTTCTAAAACAACCGGCACATGAGTGAAAAGAGCAGATACATTGAGGACAGCTTTCAATACACCAACAGTTTGGTTTCCATAGCGCACCGGCATAGAGATTTCGAGAGCATGAACACCGGAACTATCGTCGTAGCCGATACCCTCCACCCAGGCCTTGCCTTCGGGTAAACGCGATGCTCTTTTCCACCATTCTTCATCACTCTGCCGATAATCGCTGGTTCGATTGGTCGCAGCCACCAAACTGCCCTTATTATCGGTGACAAAAATTTCAGCAAATAAATCGTTGCGTTTCTGAAAGGCATGAAGTTGCTGCGCTACAAGGCTGGTAGTGACGGCTTTTAGCTCCGGCGAGTCCTTGAAGAAGTAATTCCAATTTTGCTGCAAAAACTCGGCGCGCTCGGCGGTTACTGGCGGAGCAATCTTCATCTCCGCCCCTAATTCCGAAAGTGTTGACCAGTCGGATAATCGTTGAATCTGATCACCGGCTAACTGCCCTAAACTGCCCGCAAAGTGCGCCGCGCTGGCCTGATAAAGACGGCCTTGATTACGCCTAAAATCGCGAAAGCCCAGATATTCAACGGAGACAATGCCGGCCAACAGCGGCAAAGCTGAAGCAACCAAGAGAATCGCAACCAGTTTGGCGCGAATCGAGAATCTCATAATCAAAAGGCAACCGTAAAGAGTTGCCCGCAAGACGCTTGAAACAGGTCGGGGTGACGCTTATTTCATAGCAGCTTTATGAACCAACAGCAAACGAAATGATAAAAACAAATGACAAGGGCGCTGCATGAACTTAACTCACGCAGCGCCCTGCCCTATTTGATCTGTTGACTCAAAACTTCTTTGGCCTGTTGTAAAGCGGCCTCTATTTGCGTGGCATCCTTGCCACCGGCTTGCGCAAAATCAGGGCGCCCGCCGCCACCGCCACCGGTTATCTTTGCCAGTTCGCGCACCAGATTTCCGGCGTGAGCGCCGATTTTAACAGCATCGGGAGCAACTTTAACAGCCCATAAAACTTTGCCGTCGGCTTCTCCGGCTAAAGCCACCACGCCATTCGATTTTTGCGCCAACTGATCGGCTAAATTTCTTAAAGCATCGGCATTTAAGCCCTGGGGGGCGCGAGTCGCCAATAACTTGACGCCTTTGATTTCAACAGCACCTTGCAATAAATCCTCGGCGCTGGCTGAAGCCATTTTTTGTTGCGCTTGTTGCAATTGCTTTTCGAGTTCGCGCACACGCCCTTTGAGTTTCTCTGTCGCGCCCACCACGTTATCCGGCTGGGTGCCTAATAATTGCGCGATGCCGCGCACGCGGCTTTCCGTTTCGCGGTCATGCGACAAAGCTAAGGCGCCGGTATAGGCTTCGATGCGGCGAATGTTGGCGCTAACGCCGCCTTCACTCACAATGCGGCACAGTCCCGCCGCGCTGGTGATGGAAAGGTGGGTGCCACCGCACAGTTCGAGGCTAAAATCACCCATGCGAACCGTGCGAACCACATCGCCATACTTTTCGCCGAATAAAGCCATCGCCCCTTGTGCTTTGGCCTCAGCTAATGTGGTGTGTTTAATTTCCACCGGAATGGAATGTAGAATTTCCCGGTTCACCGTGTCTTCGACGAGGCGAATCTCTTCCTCGGAAACCGGCGCGTTATGCACGAAATCGAAGCGCAATCGGTCAGGCGCGACTAAGGAGCCACGTTGCTGCACATGATCGCCGAGGTGCTGGCGCAAAGCAGCGTGCAATAAGTGCGTGGCTGAATGAGCGCGCTCAATGGCCTGGCGCCGTTCGACATCCACAATGGCTGTAACAGGGCCAGTTTTCAATTCGCCTTCGACCATTTCAACCGTGTGAATCCAGGCCTTGCCGTTCTTCTTGGTATCCAGCACGCGCGCTTTGAAATCGGGGCCGACAAGTTCGCCCTGATCGCCAATTTGGCCGCCACTTTCGGCATAAAACGGTGTTTGGTCGAGCAGAACTAAGAATTTCTCGCCGTCTTTTTGAAATTCCAAAAGCTGCGCTTCGCAACGTGTGGTTTCGTAGCCGACAAAGCGCGTTTGCGCATCGCCGAAAAGGCGTTTTTCATATTCTCCAACGGCAACGCCTGAGCCTTTAGCATGAATTTCGGCGGCGCGAAGATAGCTTTCTTCATCAAAACTCAGATCAGCATCGGCCAAAAGCTCGGCGGTCAGTTCACGGGGAAAGCCCTGGCTTTGATACAAATCGAAAACCTCGGCGCCCGAAATAGTTTTGTTGCCCTTCTTTTGCGCGTCTTCGATGAGATCATCCAGGCGTCCAACGCCGCGTTCCAAGGTTTCATCAAAGCGTTCTTCCTCGCGCCGAATCAAATCGGTCACTGACGCAGCGCGCTGTCCTACTTCGGGATAAATCTCGCCATAACCGCGCACGATGACCGGCACAATGCGATGTAAAAACGGCTCATTGTAGCCCAACTTGCGGCCCATTAAAAAAGCGCGGCGAATGAAGCGGCGCATCATGTAATCGCGCCCATTGTTGCCCGGCACGATGCCATCAGCGCCCATGAAAACCGCCGCGCGAATATGATCGGCAATCACGCGGATTGGCCACGTCGTCGGGTCTTCGGGATTGAGTTCCAGGGGCGTGGCAATGAAAGGCAAGTCATTTAACCCCATCCCCGGCCCTTCCCCTTGGTAAGGGGAAGGGCGATTTTTCACATGAACAATTGCCTGTGTAATCGGCGCGAATAAATCCGTGTGATGAATGGTATCCACGCCCTGCAAAATCGCGGCGGTGCGTTCGAGGCCCATGCCCGTATCAATGCCCGGCGCAGG
>DASWNL010000039.1:0-2757 GCA_036399215.1 Abditibacteriaceae bacterium | reverse complement strand
CATGAAAAACCTCGCTTTACTTTGCTCCTTATCGGGCGCGCTTGCTACGACTTTAGCGGCTCAGGAATCTATTGCGCCGGCAGTGTCAAACAATCAGCAGACAGAGTTTGCCAATCCTGGTGCGCCGCTCGAAACTTTGTCTTACGAGCAGATTCGCCAGTTATACCGCGTGCAAACCTTTACTACACCGGCGAGCGCGCGGGCCAATGTGGCCGAACTATCCGGCGCGATAGTCGAAATGCAGGGCGATGTGTCAGGCACCATGTCCAGCAACAAAGGTCGCGTCTTTATCATGAAAATTGATGGCGCTCTGGCGACTTTCATGGTATCACCCCAGTTTCGCAACTTCGATGTCATGCGTTCGGGCAATAGAGCGCGCATTCTGGTAGAAGTCGGCGACGACGCAGGTTTTTCACTTGTCGCCGCCACACCGCAGTTGGCTTCTTATGGAGAAAGTAGCCCGGAAAAGCCCGACCCTTCCAAATCTCCACGCGCCACGACAAACGATGCCATTATTTCCGGGGACAGTGGCATTAACTTAGAAGAGTTTCATGGGCCGAACACCGATGTGATTATCATGTCGCCGATGAGCGTGATGACAACAGCCGACGGCAAGCGCAACAGTCTTTCCGCACCGGCGCCTCAAGTTTTCAAGTCAGGCACACCGCTGCGGGGTAATGTGCTGAGCAGTCGGGGCAGCGTTTCCGGCACCGTGGTAGGCCGCGCCGGAAGTCGCGCCTTCACTAATGCGTTGCCGCCTGCCGGGGGGACTTCAAATTCTCGCTTGCGCTCTCTGGTAGATGAGCAAAAGCCGGCCTATATCAATCTGGTGCGGCGCCATAATCCGCGATTAACTGAAAACCAGGCCGAGGAAATTGCTGCCGCGCTGCTTTCGGCGGGCGTGCAGCATAATCTTGACCCGCGTTTTCTGGCGGCTGTGGTTTCGGTTGAAAGCTCGTTTAATATCAATAGCACCAGCCGTTCAGGCGCGCAGGGATTAGGACAAATCATGCCCTTTAATTCGCGCAGTATGGGCATGACCGACCCGTATAATCCCACGCAAAGCATCTACGGTATGGCGAAAATTCTGCGCGGCCACCTCGATACCTTCGGCAAATTCGGCTCGCGCGGGCCGCTCCTGGCCGTGGCGGCTTACAATGCCGGCCCCAATGCTGTAAAACGGGCTGGCAACAATGTGCCCGGCGGCGCTCAGGTGCAGCGCTACGTTTGGAAAGTTTATTACCGCTACAAAGAATTCGCACCGGATATGTTTAAATAAAGGATGAGGGATGAAGGCGGAGGGATGAAAGTGTTTTGTCGGCTTTTTCATCCTTCATCTTCCGCCTTCATCCTTTGCTATGACTGGTTCTGTTCATGCGGCGATTGGCGCGGCGATAGGGCGCTTTGTTCGCAATAAGCCTTTGGCTTTTGTGCTGGGAGTAGGCTCACACTTTGTGGGTGATGTTATTCCGCATCACGACATGGGCGCCGGTGAAACGCCCATCGTCTTTGGCACAATGGCGCGCATCGCTCAGCAGCACGGTTGGAACTCGCCAGAATTTTGGGGCGCGCTGGGCGCTATTTGTCCCGATTTCGAGCATATTCCCGCTGAACTGCGCAAAGACCCGCGACGCTTCGAGCCGATGGAAGAAAAGTGGTTTCCCACCCATAACAACAAAGTCGCACACGCCGGTTGGCCCCATGCCGAGCATTGGGGCGTGCTAATGCAAATCGTCCTCTATTTAGGTGGTCTTTATCTGGCAGGCACTCTGGGGAACTCAAAGCACAATCAAGCTAATGATTGAAATTACCATTGTCCGCTAAATTAAAGAAGCTGTTAAATAACCTGCAACTTGCCGTTAATAATCAAGCGCTACTCTTTAGTGCGTAACCTCTGGTCGAAAACACTCGTTTTCAGGCCATAAGGAGCGCACAATGCAATATTTTTCGGTATCAAATAGTGTCACACATAACCCAAACGATGTTCACGCGGGACGTCTTTTCTGCTGGAGCGGTGCCCTTGTAACGCTTTCTATCTGGGGCACTATGCAGTTTTTCGAAGGTCAAAACCATAATTGGAATCGCCAGCATCCCCATCGCAAGCCTATGATGGTAGATCAGGAAATGTCATTGCCACCCGCGCCCGAAGCCCTGGCCATTATCAAACGCGTTCATGAACGCCGCCATAGGCGTGCGGCTTTAGCGAAACGCCCACAAACACGCTGAATTTCTCCTTGTCGCAGCATTTGGGAAGTCGCGGTTTTTATAAAACACCCTGAGATATAAACTGCGGGCGTTATGAAACTTCTTATTGTTGGCAGCGGAGGGCGCGAACACGCCTTAGCCTGGAAACTGGAACAAAGTCCTCTGGTTTCAAAGTTGTTTTGCGTGCCGGGCAATCCCGGCATGGCCCAGGTTGCTCAATGTCTGAGTGGTGACCCGCTTTCTATTGCACAGGAATTGGAAGCCGATTTCGTCGTCGTTGGCCCAGAAGTGCCTCTTGCCGAAGGTTTAGTTGACCAATTAAATGCCAGTGGCATCGCCGCTTTCGGCCCCAATCAAAAAGCGGCGCAGTTGGAAGGCTCTAAAGATTTTTGTAAGCAGCTACTTAAGAAATACAGCATACCGACGGCAACTTTTGAAACATTCTACGATATTGACCGGGCCAAAGAGTATTTGCGCGCTCAGAGTTTTCCGATTGTCATCAAAGCCGATGGTTTGGCTGCCGGCAAGGGCGTAATTATCGCGCAGAACCTC
>DASWNL010000038.1:0-13278 GCA_036399215.1 Abditibacteriaceae bacterium | reverse complement strand
CAAAGAAAGAGGCAATCATGGAGCCGAAAACCATTCTCGTGGTGGAAGACGACACCAATCAGCGCGAGCTTTACATTGAGGAACTCAAAGGTGAAGGTTACAACGCCATTGGCGCTGCCAATGGGCGCGATGCGCTGCAATTCGCCAGCAATCAAAATCTCGATCTTATCATCCTCGACATCAACATGCCGGGCATGGATGGCCTGGATACGCTGAGCCATCTATTGGAAGTCAATCGCCAAATTCCTGTCATCATCAATACGGCCTATCCCAGCTACCAGGAATCGTTTACAGCCTGGTCAGCCGACGCTTATGTCGTCAAAAGCAGTAGCCTCGACGAACTGATGGGCAAAGTTAAAGAGCTTTTGAATAAGTAGTCATTTGTCATTGGTCATTTGTCCTTTGTCGTGCGTTTTGTGACAACTGGCTAATGGCAAATGACGAAGGACAAGTGACTACCATGAACATTCAATCCAATCACGAAGCGGACGAAGTGCAGGACGATTTTGACTTTGGCATTTATGCCAACCCGGCGGATTTGCCGGCCCCGTCAGTCACTGACAGCCCGGTAGATGCCTGGGCGCGACCCGGCGAAATTCGTTATGCGCCTTCGATAGCGCGCGGCATTTCGGCACGCGGGCGCGAATCGGCGCTGCAACAAACGCTTGTTATGTTACTCGCCGGTGGTCAGGGCGAACGCTTGTATCCTCTCACGCGCGACCGCGCCAAACCGGCTGTGCCCGTAGGCGGCGTTTATCGCATCATTGACTTTGGTTTGTCCAACTGCATCAACAGCGGCTTGCGCCGCGTTTTGGTTCTTACGCAATACAAATCGTTTTCTTTGCAGCGTCATATTCAGGATGCGTGGAATCAACTGTTCAACCCGGTTTTCGGCGAATACATTGATGTCATTCCGCCCCAGCAGCGCAACGTGAAGCGCTGGTATCAGGGCACGGCGGATGCGATTTTCCAGAACATCTACACGCTTCAACAGGAGCGGCCCAAATATGTGGTGATTCTCAGCGGCGATCATATCTACAAGATGGATTACGCCAAAATGCTGGATTTCCACTTGAAAAACGATGCTGAGCTAACCGTTTCCTGCACCAGAGTTCCTAAAGCCGAAGCCCCACGTTTCGGTATCGCGGGCGCCGATGCCAGCGGGCGCATCACGGCCTTTGTGGAAAAGCCCAAAGACCCGCCCGTTATCCCCGGCGATGAAGAGTTTTCTTACGGCTCGATGGGCGTTTACATCTTCAATACCGATGTCATGGTGCGTCGCCTGATTGCCGACATGAAGCAAGACACTGAACACGATTTCGGCAAAAACATCATTCCCGACATGGTGCAAGACGGCGAGCGCGTTTTCGCTTATCCCTTCGTCGATGAAAACAAAGGCCGCGAAGTCTATTGGCGCGACATCGGCACCATCGCTTCCTATTACGAGGCTAACATGGATTTAACCAGCCTGAATCCACTGTTTAACCTCTACGACGACGAATGGCCGATTCACCGCCGCAACCAACCCGGCCCTCCCGCCAAAACGCTCTCCTACGGCGCCGATTACACAGAAAGCGGCCCGGCGCGCCCGGCCTTAGTCGAAGATTCACTTTTAGCGACTGGCGTTATCATCAGCGGTGCCAGAGTCAAAGGCAGCATTCTTGGCCCACGCTGCTTTTTGCATTCATGGTCGCAAGTCGAAGATAGCATCTTGTTCGATGACGTAGAAATTGGCCGCCACTGCCGCATCAAAAACGCCATCATTGATAAGCACGTCAAAATCCCACCACACACGGTTATCGGCGAAGACCCCGAAGAAGACCGCAAGCGTTTCACCATCAGCCCCGAAGGCGTCGTCGTTTTGCCCAGTGGCTTGATTATGAAATGAGTGAGGAAATAAACGAATCCAAAAACGAAACGGCAACGGAGGAAGCATCTCCGCTGCCGTTTCGCGTTCTCTGGTGGCGCGCTTTGATAGCAATGTTGGTTGGCGGCTTGTGCGGTTGGGCTATCGCTACTTTTTGGTGCCATACGTTAGGCAGACTTCTTTTTCCTTCTGTATTTCCTAATAGTCCCGTTTTAAAAGCGGCGGATATGGCAGTTGGATTCACTCCGATAGCCAGTGCCCTCTTGGCCTTAGTCATGGTTTGCTCACGCGGCACGGTTTGGTTGCGCGCCTTTGCTTCGGTAATCGGTGTGTGGCTGGGCTGTTTAGTATTTTTTATGGGGTTTGTCTCTTCGGTTGCTTTTACTTATTTTTTGCTAACCAAAATTCCTAAATCACCCAATACACCACCTTTAACAGCAACCGACCTGCGATTTTCATTGTGGGCCATGATTCCCATGATGATTAGTGGCGGTAGCGTGCTACTTAGCGTCATAAAAATGCACGCCGGTAAAAATCTGCATTGGTTTCAAACAACAAAAGAAAACATCCGCGAGAATTTCCTCGCTGTGTTTAAACCGAATGAAAAACATCGCTTAGAACGCTTCGTTTTGCAATCGCCGCTTTCTATCGAAGAGTGCCGGGCGCGCTTACCGCAAATTGCTGATGTCGAAACCTCGCCCTTTGCCTTCTGGGAAAAGCTACCATTACCGGGTTTTAAGCCATTGACCGTCAGAGTTGAAAGCAATCGTTGGCGCTTTTCGGGACGTTATAGAAAGAGTGGCTTTGCTTTTTACGTTGATTTAACAGAAGCAGAAAATGGCACGCGATTTCAATGTGTTTCACGTTTGAATGCGTTTTTCAAATATTATTCGCTGGTTTTCAATGCGATTTTTCTGTTTATGCTGGCTTTGTTTGTTCTCATTTTTTGCAGCGAAATTGTATTGATGCTTTTTAATCAGAAGCCAACAAGCGCCGGGCCGTTTATTGGGCTGTTGTTCATGGCTGTATTGGGTTTGTTTTTTTCCTTTTTTAGCCGTTTTAACTTTTCAGTTAGTCGCCAGCAGGAGTTAATGGTTATCGAAAAACTGCAAGAAGTTTTAGAAGCGCAAATTATTGAACGCGAGCCGGTGCGCTATAAATGGGGCTTGTTCGAGCAATCGTAGGGGCGCAACCTGTTGCGCCCGAATAATACACGCATTTGCCTATCACAAGGGCGCAATCCGCTCAGGGGCGCCGGGTGCCCCTACATTACGCCTCATTAATACATTGAACTAAAATTATGTGCTGTTCTGTTTATTCAATTTATCCATCAGGGCGTTTATATTATTTTTCAGTTCCAGGGTTTCCCGCTCGGCATCTACGGTCACCCTTTGCGAAAGGTCAGCGTTGACAGCGGCGCGCGTCACGTTATTCATGTCACGCAGTTGATTGGTCAGATTGGAGGCCATTTGATTAATGCTGTCTGTCAACTCTTTCCAGGTGCCGGCGCCTTCAACCTCGGCTTGCCCGCCAAACCATCCTTCTGTGCCGACTTCATTTGCAATGCGCGTCACTTCGGCGGCAAAAACACGAAGCAAGTCATTTAGTTCATTAAAGGCTGTAGCGATCTCGCCCGCTGTGCCCGCGCCGCCTTCGGGCATCCGCACCGAAAGGTCGCCCTGGCGCAGCGCCCGAAGCGCCTGTAACAATTGCTCATCATTCAATGACGGATTCTCTGCTTTTTCAATAGACATGATGACACCTTTGATCTGGTTGTTAATTTCAAGAGGTTAAAACAATGTTGAATCACGCTTCGATATTCGTTTCTATTTCAACTTCATCGGTGCCAAGCAAGACGCGGGCGACTTCATCGCCCGTTGTCAGGCCACGCTGGACTTTTTCGATGGCGTCTTGCCACAAGGTTTTCATGCCGGACTTGACTGCCAGACGCTGCAAGGTAGTGGCGTCGGCTTTGTCCATGATGGCCTGGCGAATCTCGCGGTTCACATTCAGCAATTCAATAACAGCCAAGCGCCCGCGATAGCCCGTATTATTGCACTCCTCGCAGCCGCCTCCTTCGTAAAGCGTAGTGCCGGGAGCCAGTTTCAAACGCGCGATGTTAAGATCATAGTCCGGCGAATCTGTGGGCATTTCGCGCTTGCAGTGACGACATAAGAGACGCACCAGGCGCTGTGCCAAAACACCAGACAAACTGGAAGCAATCAGAAACGAGGGCACATCCATGTCTTGAAAGCGCGTCACGGCGGCCACTGCCGAGTTGGTGTGCAAAGTGGAAAGCACTAAGTGCCCAGTCAGGGCGGCGCGAATCGCCATGTCCGAGGTTTCGGCATCACGAATTTCACCGACCAAAATTACATCCGGGTCTTGGCGCAAAATGGCGCGCAACTGGGTGGCGAAGGTAAGGCCAATATCGGTGTTGATGCTGGTCTGCGTAATACCCGGCATTTCGTATTCCACCGGATCCTCGACGGTCACGATATTTTTAGTTTCATCGCGCGTAGCCGCTAAAGCGGCATAAAGCGTAGTGGTTTTGCCGCTACCCGTCGGGCCAGTGACCAGAATCATGCCATAGGAGCGATGCAGCATCTCCTCAAATAAATCGCGCGTTTCGCCGGCAAAGCCAAGGCGCGTTAAATCGGTGACTAACGAAGTGCGATCCAAAAGGCGCATGACCATTTTTTCGCCGTAGATGCTGGGCAAAGTCGAAACGCGAAAATCGAACTGGCGACCTCCAATAATAGCGCGGAAGCGCCCGTCCTGCGGCATTCTGGTTTCTGTAATGTCCAAGTTCGCCAGCAGCTTGTAGCGCGAGAGTATCGGTGCTTGCAGTTCGCGGGGAACGTCCTGCCCCAGCGATTGCAATTCACCATCAATGCGATAGCGCGGGCGCAGATGCGTCTCACGCGGCTCAAGGTGCATATCCGAGGCACGACTTTCCACGGCAAAGCGCAGCATTTCGTTGCAGTAGGCCACAATCACGCCCATGGTGCCGTCATCGTCATCGCGGTCACGAGCTGCTTCGCCTAAAATGCGCACGGCGCTGCTGTCGAGGCTGGTATTCTCCTGCCCTATCCCGACGTGGTGCGTCGGCATATTTGCATTTGTGTCCAACACAGCGTCCAGCGAAGTTTGCACACCCAGTTCGCGCTGTGGCTCAGGCCGCTTAATCGCATCTACGATCTGAGCGCCCGCTTGTGGATTGGTGCCGGTCGGCCCGCTTAGAGCTTCGGGATCAACCTGCAAAATGTCAATCTGGTTGACCCAACCTTTATCTACAATAATCTGTGCCAGTCCATGCCCCGGTCGGCGCATTTGCGCGGCGGTTTGCACTTGCTGGGGGGATAAAAGGCCGCTGGCAACTAAAGCCTTGGCTAATTCTTGCTCGGTCATTTTTGGCATGATAGGAATCCCAAGATCTGTGCTGGAAGTTGGCCAGTTGTCATTCCGAGTGCGGGTGCCCTCCAGGCCGGAAGGCACGAACGCAATCGAGGAATCTTGTCGTTTTAAAGATTTCTCGACTCCGTTTTCGAGCTGACACTCGAAGACTTCGCTCGAAATGACACACTCTTATTTCTAAGTAGTTTTTATGATTATACGCCGAAAAGCAAAAAAGCGGGATGAAATCACCCCGCTTTTTTGACCTGTTTTGAATCGTCGCGTTTTACAATCAATTATCTATGGCCTTACCAACCACGATTTGCCATTCGTTCATCATCGCTCATGGTGCGCACGTCAAGGCTGGGCATGGATTCGCCCAACTCCATCGAAATCTCCACCAACTTCGCCGGATTATCGAAGTGCGTGACGGCATCCACAATAGCCCGCGCACGCGGAGCCGGGTCTTCACTTTTGAAAATGCCGCTACCCACAAAAACCGCTTCGGCGCCCAGTTGCATCATCAAAGCCGCATCCGCCGGTGTGGCGACGCCGCCCGCCGAAAAATTCGGCACGGGCAACTTCCCGGTGGCCGCGACTTCGCGCACTAAATCGTAAGGCGCGCCGAGGTTTTTGGCCTCGGTCATCAACTCTTCTTTTGCCATCATGTGCAGTTTGCGAATGTGACCATGCACGCTGCGCAAATGACGCACGGCTTCGACGATATTGCCGGTTCCGGCCTCGCCTTTGGTGCGAATCATGGCTGCTCCTTCGCCAATGCGGCGCAAGGCTTCGCCCAAATCGCGACAGCCACAAACGAAGGGAATATTGAACAGATGCTTGTCAATGTGAAAGGCTTCATCAGCAGGCGTGAGAACTTCGCTTTCGTCAATGAAATCAACGGAGAGCGCTTCAAGCATCTGCGCTTCGACAAAGTGCCCGATGCGGCATTTTGCCATTACAGGAATGGTAACAGCAGCCTGGATTTCTTTAATCAACCTGACGCTACTCATGCGTGCCACGCCGCCATCGCGCCGAATGTCGCTGGGCACGCGCTCCAAAGCCATAACGGCAGAGGCACCGGCTTCTTCGGCAATAATTGCTTGTTCGGGTGTCACCACATCCATGATGACGCCGCCTTTTAACATTTCGGCAAGGCCCACTTTAGTGCGAAAAGTGGACTTTTGCTCGCTTGATTTTCCGTTTAATTCAGACATGATACTTTTATTTTAAACCACAAAGACACAGAGGAAACGCAAGAAAGTTTGAGAATTACCAAGAGCATGATGCCCTGGGTTTTCTCTTTCTTTTTTATGTTTCCTTTGTGTCTTTGTGGTTAATTTTCCTAAATCTCTCTGCGTCCACGCAGGGCGCCGGCGATGGTGACTTGATCAGCGTAATCGAGTTCGCCGCCAAAAGGCAGTCCACGCGCCAGTTGCGTAACGCGCATATTGCGTGGTTTGAGCAGATTCGCCAGATAATTGGCTGTTGTTTCGCCTTCGACGGTGGGCGGCACGGCCAAAATCACTTCGGTTATGCCTTCATCGCCAATGCGGCGCACAAGGGCATTCACTGAAAGCTGCTCCGGCCCGATACCTTCGATGGGGCTAATCACGCCGCCTAAAACGTGATAGCGGCCTTTAAACTCGCCGGAGTTTTCAATCGCCATCAAATCGCGCGGCTCGGCTACAATGCACAAAAAGTGCTCGTCGCGTCGCGGATCGGTGCAGATGTCGCAGATTTCCAGGTCGGTGTAGTTGCCGCAGCGCGAACAAGGCTTGATCTTCTCGCGCACATCGCGAATGGCTTGCGCTAAGTTTTCAGCATCCTGCACGCTGCCGCGCAAAACATGAAACGCCAGACGCTGCGCCGATTTTGGCCCAATACCGGGCAGTTTTTCGAGTTGTTCCAAAAGCTGCGCCAAAGGGCGCGCGTAGTAAAGCATAAGAGGTGGTGAGGTGGCGAGGTGGTGAGGTGGTGAGGCAGCCTAAACCACCACCCCACGACCTCACTACCCCACCACCATTAAAAGAGTCCGGGCATTTTGCCGGCAAGAGGGCCGGCGATGGCGTTCATTTTTTGGGTTTGATTGTCCTGCGCTCTGCGGATGGCATCGCGCACGGCGGTAACAACCAAATCTTCCAGCATTTCGACATCGTTGGGGTCAACCGCTTCGGGCGAAATTTTGACTTCGAGAATTTCACCGGCGCCTGTCGTGGTGACTTTTACCATGCCGCCGCCCGCTGTGGTTTCGAGGCGCTCTGCGGCCAATTCATCTTGCAGGCGCACCATGTCTTCCTGCATCTTTTGCACTTGCTTTTGCAAGTTGCCCATTCCGGGAATATTAGGGAGCATATTAGTCCTTGGTTGGTAGTCAATTATCAGTTGTCGTTGGTTTTAATGCCAGATGACCGCAAAAGTTTATCCCTCGCCCGAACGCCCTACAACTTCGGCGGCAAAGACCGTTTGCGCGTATTTATGCACGTCTGTCGTGGTCTGGCTGACATCGGCATCAAAATCATCATCTTCAACAACCGGCTCAGCTTCTTCGATAACCGGCGCGACCGGCTTTGGTTCAGCCAAACGAAACACCAGGCGGCGCGGTTTTGCCATGCACTCGTTTAGCACTTGCTCAAACGGCAAACGCTTGGCCGCATCGCAGGCTTTGGCATAGTGAAACTCTTTTTTGAATTCGAGAACTGCGTCTTTTTCGTCCAGCGCGACGGGCAAGGCATCATGCAAATACGCCACAGAGGTAATGCCGATTTTCTTCGTGAAGCGCACGAGCACCGCCGGCCACAGTTCGATGAACTCCGACAAATCATGGATGCGGCGACCTTTCTTGGCCGGCGTTGGCGACCATTCGGGCTGGGAGTCTGACGGTTCGATGCTCGATGCTTGATGCTCGATAGTCGGTGCCGGTAAATCCACCATTTCCGTAACGGCAGGTTCTTCCAGATACGCTTCAGATTTTTCCAGTGGCTCAACCGGCAGCGGTATCGCGGCGGGCTGCACAACGGCGATTTCACCAAATGTCTCTTCGAGCGATTCAACGGGTGTTTCTTGAACCGGCACCTGGATTGGTGTTTGAACTGGCGCCGTTTTAACTGCCTCGCGTGGCGTTGAACGCTGTGGTGCGATCATTGGGCCTTGCGAAACGGGTGCTTGCACAGCTTGCACAGTGGGCGCCACCAATAATTCCGGTGCGGTTGCAGCGCGCACCAGAGTCAGTTCCAAAAGCAGGCGATGATCGGTGCTCTGGCGCATCTCTTTTTCGGCGCTACGCAAGGCGTCCACCAACTGCATCAAGCGGGCACGGCCTATATGGTCGGCATAGCGATGGCGCAGTTTCTTTTCGCTATCGGTCAATAAATGACTGCTTTCAAAGCCGACCGTCAGCAGCAATAAATCGCGGGTGTAGTTGATGAGATCACGCGCCAACTGCGAAAAACTGGCGCCTTCTTCGGTTGCCGCTTCGATTTGGCGCAGCACGCCAACTGCATCGCGTGTTGCTACGGCTTCCATGAGCGCGTGCATCAGTTCTACAGAAACAGTGCCTAAAACCAGACGCACATCGGCTTCGCCAATGGTTTCCGGGGAGAACGCGGCCACTTGTTCTAAGAGCGTTAAAGCATCTCGCAAAGCGCCGTCAGCAGTTAAAGCGATCAAACGGGCCGCGTCGGGCAAAAGCTCAATCTTCTCACTTTGCGCGACGTATTGCAGGCGCTTGACAATATCACCTGGCCCCACGCGGCGAAAATCGAAGCGCTGGCAGCGAGAAGTAATAGTCGTCGGCACTTTATGCGCGTCCGTTGTAGCTAAAACGAAAACAGCATGAGCTGGAGGCTCTTCGAGGGTTTTGAGCAGCGCATTAAACGAAGACGCGCTCAGCATATGCACTTCATCAATGATGTAAACCCGATAACGGCCCTGCGCTGGTGCCACATTGACTTTTTCGATGATGTTTTCGCGCACGTTATCTACACCAGTGTTGGAAGCGGCGTCAATTTCCACCAAATCCATAACCGCCTGATTATCGCGCACGCGCGTGCAGAAATCACACTCGTTGCAAGGCGTAGAAGTTGGCCCCTGAGAGCAATTAAGGCATTTGGCGAGAAGGCGGGCGGAAGTGGTTTTTCCGGTGCCGCGCGGGCCGCAAAAAAGATAGGCGTGCGCGGTTCGTCCGGCGCCGACAGCATTGCGCAAGGTTTGCGCGATGTGTTCCTGCCCGACGACATCTTCAAAAGTTTGTGGGCGGTATTTGCGGTAAAGAGACATCGTAAAAGGATGAAGGCGGAAGGATGAAGGATGAAAGTTTTCTGCCTTCATCCTTCATCCCTCCGCCTTTGTTTAATGGTCGCGCACCCGCGCCTGGACACGGTCTTCCGGGCGGAATCAAGATCGGTAGCTGGAAACAGGACACCCACAACGCACGGCGGGAGGCGCTTACCGTTGCTGCCTTCCGACCCTGGCGGGATTCACGCCGCGCCGTCGTATGGGACCCGTTTCGTTGTCGCTCCGTGTCTTGCCCTGGCCCACAAGGCCGGGCCGCAGCGCAGGAATTCGGCTCCGCTAAAGCGGATTGCGGATCAAGGGCACCGCTGGCTCCCCGCTTAGCGCGACCAAACTTTTTGAAGGGTGAAGGATGAAGGATGAGGGATGAATTTTAGTTTTCATCCCTCATCCTTCATCCTTCATCCTTTCAATGGCGGACAGGGTGGGATTCGAACCCACGAGGCTTTTAACACCCACACGAGTTCCAGTCGTGCTCCTTAAACCACTCGGACACCTGTCCTGACAAAAAGGATGAAGGCGGAAGGATGAGGGATGAAAATTCCGCCTTCATCCTTCCGCCTTCATCCGTTGTTCACGGACAGGGAGGGATTCGAACCCCCGATGCCCTCGCGGGCATAACGGTTTTCGAGACCGCCGCATTCGACCACTCTGCCACCTGTCCTGACAATAATGTTTAATTTTTAATGTTGAATTTTGAATGAATCGCTAATTCAAAATTTAAAATTCATAATTCAAAATTATCCAAAGCCTCACAGATATTACAAAAAATCGCCTTCTGTGGCGAGGCGTTTTCCCTATCTGGATTTTCTTTACAAAGCCTGCTCCGCGCCATAGCCTTCTTCTTCAACGGCGGCGACTAATGCCGCAGTTTCAGCGTCTTGGTGTTTTACAACAGCGTTGTTTTCGGTCAGGCTGACTTCAGCTTCACGCACGCCGGGCACGTTTTTTAAGGCTTGCGTAACGAATTGCACGCACTTCTCGCAACTCATGCCGGTGATGTTTAAGGTTGTAGTTTGCATGATAAGTTTCTCGTCGCGCTTTACACGTTTTAACCCTGCTGTTGTTCCGCAGGGGTTTCTACAAAAGTGGGGAAACGCGCGCCTTTTTTGGCGATATAGAGTGCAGAGTCGGCATCTTCGAGCAGTTCAGCAACATCTTCGCGGGTGGAAAGCGGCGTATTATCCTCTTCAAACTCTTCGGACACTTGCCGACTGCGGCCCGGCACTCGCTCGGCTTCACCAATGCTGACCGTAACCGGTAAGCGTTGATGCTGCCACACGAAATAGCCGCCTTTGACCCAATCTTCAATTTTTTGCCGCACTGTGACGGCGCCTTCGGTATCGGTGTGAGTTAGCAAGACCACAAACTTCGAGCCGCCAAAGCGCGCCACCAGGTCGGTATCGCGCACACTGTTTTTCAAAATTGTCGCAATTTCGCGCAAAATGAAATCGCCGCAGGCATAGCCAAAAGTGGTGTTATAGAGATTGAAATGGTCTATGTCCACCATCAAACAGGAAAGTGCTTCGCCATAGCGCCGCGCGCGGCTGCATTCTCGATAAGCCGCCTGAAAAAAGTAGCGCCGGTTTAAGGCGCCACTGAGGTCGTCCACTTGGACTTGGCGGCTCAGTTCCTCGCGTGTGCTTTGCAATTCACGCTGCAACCGTCCCAGGCGCACTGCTAAGGAAAAACGCGCTTTGATTTCGGCATCAGTGGCATTTTCGCTCAAGAAATCGTCCACACCGGCATCGCACAAGGCATTTTGGTCGCTTTGGGCACCGATTAAAGCTAAAATCGGCGCGTTCTGGCTATGCACATCCGTTTGCCCGGCTCCGTCGGGCGGGCTTTTTAGGCGCTGGCATAAGGTATCAACACGCGTATTGGCTGCATCTATGACAACGGCATCCGTTTCAAAGGCTTTTTGCCCTTGAAGCACTTCCTGAGAAGTAATCCAGGTCACCTGATAACCTTCTTCGTTCAACACAGCGCCCAAGCGTTGTGCCGGGGTGCCGGGCGTCATTTCATCCAGCACAATGCCCAGAATACGGCCTTTGTCCTCGTTTTCCTGTGCTGACCCATTTTCTAACTCGTTTGCAGCCATCCCTACCCCTTTGCATATTCGCCGACTTGTTTGCCTGCGTGTTGCCTTATCTGCTGTTGCAAATCTTATATTGAAAATCTTAACGCCTTGCTATTTTATCACGCCGGACGGTTATAATTAAAACGCTTTTCATTGTGCTTGTTAGCGCGGACGTAGCCCAATTGGCAGAGGCACATGACTTAGGATCATGCCAGTAAGGGTTCGAGTCCCTTCGTCCGCAGTTTCAAAAAAATCTCTGTATCCCTTGACCGCGCTTCGTAAAATTGTTTATAATTTCCGTTGCTGTCTCAAGTGAAGGGAAAATTTGCGGAAGTAGCTCAGTGGTAGAGCATCACCTTGCCAAGGTGAGGGTCGCGAGTTCAAGTCTCGTCTTCCGCTTTTACAATTTAATGGCGTTTTTGAATTAAGCCCCGCACACGCTCGTCGTGGCGGGTTTTTTTTTGATAAGCGTAATTTTAAGGACAACTACTGGCATGAGCACAGTTCAATTAAGCAATGTAAGCGTCGACAAAGGTGAAGGCGGTCTGGTCACGTTAAATATCGAAGTCGCCCCCGAAACGGTGCGCGCCGCGCGGCAACGCGCCCTCAAAGCGTGGTCTAAAAGATTGCGTGTGCCGGGTTTCCGGCCCGGCCACATTCCGCCCAACATCGTTTTGCGCCAGGTTGGCGAAGAATCGCTCGCCCAAAGCGTCAGCGACGATTTAGTGCCCAAGATTTATCAAGAAGCCTTGCAGCAAACCGAGTTGGTGCCGCTCGAACGTGCCACGGTTGACGAACTGCCTTTTGATGCCTTTGAAGGCGACAAGCCGCTCAATCTCATCGCACACGTCATTGTGCGCCCGGAAATTGATTTAGGCAACCTCGAAGGCCTTGAACTCTCCCGTCCTGCCATTGAAATTGGCGACGAAGACGTGAATACCGGCCTTGAATCGCTGCGTAACGAGCGCGCGCAACTCAAGGATATTGAAGGACGCGGCGCGCAAAACGGCGACGTTTTAAGCGCCGAATTGCAGGTTTACATTGATGGGCAGGCTCGTTCGGATGAACCGGCGCCGTTGCGCGCTTTCATCTTAGGTGAAAGCGGTTTCACGCCCAACATTGACGAGCACCTCCTTGATGCCAGGTTGGATGAGGAGCGCCGTTTTACTCTCACCTACCCGGACGATTTCCAGGATGAAGAATTGGCCGGCAAAGAGGCTGAGTTCGCCGTTAAAATCACCGCCCTTAAAGAGCGCCTTCTTCCCGAATTAAACGATGAATTCGCCCAGGCCGCCGGCGCCGAAAACATAGATGGCCTGCGTCAGCAGATGAAGCAGTTTTTGCAGGCGCGCAAAGAGCGCGAAGCCAACGAAGCGATGCGCACCGAACTGGTGCAAAAAGTCGTCGAAGGCGCCACTCTGGAAGTGCCGGGCGAGTTGGTCGGTCGCCGCGCGCATAACCGCTTTCATGCCTTTGAACACGAACTACAGCACCGCGAAAGCACGCTCGACGATTATCTAACTGAAACCAACCAGTCACGCGAAGAGTTTGAAGCTTCGTTAGCTGAGGAAATCGCCGGCGAGTTGAAGCAGGAATTGGTGCTTGATGAAATCGCCCAAAAGCAAAACGTCGAAGTGACCAT
>DASWNL010000037.1:0-10037 GCA_036399215.1 Abditibacteriaceae bacterium | reverse complement strand
GGCACGCAGATCGACCCGCCAGAAGGTCCAGCTGTAGTTCCACCTGCGGATTTGTCGGTGCCAGTCAGCGGCGTCGCCGATACAACTTCACTTGGTTCACTTAATCCTGACCCAGTGACAGGAGACGGCGATTGGGTAGATAACTGGCGCATTTTGAGCCGTGGCCCGGTGCCTCGCGAAGTTTTGAGCCTTTACAGTCCACAGATTACGGAGCAGTTGCAGCCAAACATTGATCCAAACAATGATGGCATTCCCGGCCCTTACGTTAAAGCTGATGGCACACCAATTACGCGGCAAACTGCAGTCGCTTCCACATGCATAGTCTGGGGCGCACCATACACCGGAAGCGTCTTCGCGGCACCAGGGACTCTCTACGATGGGGCTACGCAGCGTGACTTATCGGCTTTTCTGGAAACTGGCGGACGGTTATTCGTTAGCGGTCAAGACATCGCTTTTGCCCTGACTAACAATGGCACGGAGCCTAATACGTTTTTGCAGAATGAATTAAAGGCCAACTTTGGTGGGGAAAGTCAAACCTCAACTCTAAATGGCACCAGTGACCCTTTCATCGTAAACGGCATCGCAGCAGGCTCACTTCCACCAAACGTGCTTAATATTCCCTTTGGGCCACCAGGTGCTACTTATGGAGATGCCGCTCGCAACCAAGCGCGCGACATCAGATTCAGCGCGCCAGGGATGGACATCCTCACTCCAACTGGCGGTGGCGCTGGCGAAGTAGTCACCACCCTTTACAACTATTCTGACGGTGGCGTGGCGGCTCAACGCATTGAAAAAACGCGTGCCAGTGGTATTGAGTCGCGTCTGGTGTTCTTTGGCTTTGGTTATGAAGCGGTGCATAGAGCTTATCGTCTACGGAATCAGCCTCCGCCGGACTTTGACCGTTGCGAGAACTTCCGCGCCAAAATTTTCTATAACATGACTCGCATTTACTTCTACACCGGAGGTATTAGCGGGCAGGTTATCAGTTCGGCAACTAACCAACCTGTTCCTAATTTTTATGTTGAGGTTGTGACAGGTGCTGATGACCTAGGACATGGTGGAACGCAGGTTTTCATCGCGCAAACCGATGAAAACGGCGAATACGAAATTCTGGGCATTCCCTACGGCGGTTACACGGTGCGTCCTTTGGAATTCAGAAGTCCCCAGGGCATCATCCGCTCTGGTAATGGCTCCTTCTTCCCTGGCCCTTATCGCTCTACGCCAGTTATCGGTGGGCAAATTAACCGCAACGAGAACTTCCGGGTGCAGCCGGCGCCTCCGGGTAGCATCAGCGGGCGCGCGATCAACGATAAGGGCACCATTAGTCTGGCTGATGATGCGACTCCGGCGGTCACGCCTGCTGTCGGCGTGCCGGTTTTGATTCGCTCAATTCGGGAACTGCCGGTCTCCGCCAGCTTCCCGCAAGGCGGCATCTTTGCGGCCATCACCGTAACCGATGGCGCCGGTCGCTTTACAATTCGCAATGTGCCCTCGAATGAGGTTTACGAATTGATCTTTAATCCGCGTCCGGGCTTTACGAATGCGGCAAATCCGGCACAGCGCGGCGATATACCACCCGATAGCGGCGTGATTTATCCGAATCCCGATCCGACAGCGTCACCGCAGCCTAATTTGCAGTATGGGCGGCGTGTGATTCCAGTTGATCCAAATTATGGATTGGACTTCGCTCACCCATCTATTACCACCGAGATAGACCCAACAGGTGCCACACGCCAAGGCTTCCTAATTCCAATAGGTGAAAACTTGAATATCGGTGATGTGCCAATTCCACCCGGCAATGGGCCGGGCGGTGGTGGCACCGATCCGCCACCAACTGGTCCTACCGAGGAATTCCTGGTTGGCAGCGTTTACATGATTTCCATTCCGTATATGGATAGTGCAGCGCTGACCTCCACAACCACGCCGGAGCGGGCCTTTACATTGCCGCCAATTGACCCAATTACCGGCGCTGTGAACTACCGCTTGTCAAAGTTCGATGCGACCAAGCAGCAATATGTCGCCTTAAGCACCGGAGCAATCCTACAACGTGGCGAAGGCTACTTCCTGCGCCCGGTCACAAGAGGTGTGAGCTTGCGGCGTCCGCCGGATAGCCCACCGCGCGTAGCCTTGCCGACGACGGTTAACACCTTTACCATTACCTTGCGACGCAGCGCGAGTTTGGCGCCTACCGATCCTAATAACGGCTTCAACCTTATTGGTTTTCCGTTTAATCCCACTGTTTATCGCAGTTCGGACTGGAATGTTGCCAGTGTCTTCGTGCCGGCTACAGGCGCCCGTTATAATTCGCTGACGGCAGCCGCAGCAGCGGGCGTGGTAAGCAGCACACTGTTCACCCTGAGCGATACCAGCGGCGCGGGTTACACCAATACCAGCACACTGCTGCCTTTCAGGGGTTACTTTGCGAAAACCTATGTCGACAACGTGCAGGTAACGCTGGTCGCGAGTAACAGGTAATGTTGCTCAATAGTAGAGTGTTTTAGCGACAGGGCGTTTTAGCAGTTGCTCATTTAGCGAACGCAAAACAAAGACCGTCCCGATAATTCATCGGGACGGTCTTTGTTTTGCCCCACGCATCAGTATGGTTTCCAAAGTGCTTGAAAAAGTTCCTTTTGACATAGATATTGCCTTATCTCGTATCGAAAAGAGGATTGAGCCATTTCCGAAAGCGGCGCTTTTTGAACTGGCCGAGGAAGGACATACCTCGGTTTTTGAACAACTGGTAGCTTGTATTATTTCGATCCGCACTTACGATGAAACCATGCTGCCTGTAGCACGGAACTTGTTCCAAAAAGCGCGCACTCCTCAACAGGTAAGCGATTTGAGTGTTGCAGAGATAGACGGCTTAATTTCAGAGTCCACTTTCCATGAGCCGAAAGCGCAGACTATCCATGATATTGCGCGCCGCGCTGTTGAAGAGTGGGGCGGTGAGTTGCCCTGCGATGAAAATGCGCTGTTGTCTTTAAAAGGCGTTGGCCCTAAGTGCGCCAACTTAGTGCTCGGCATCGCCTGTGGGATACCAAAAATTGGCGTGGATATTCATGTTCATCGCGTCACTAATCGGTGGGGCTACGTTGTGGCTAAAACGCCGGAGAAAACTCTGTTGCAACTGCAAAAAGTGCTGCCCGAACGGCATCATGTGGCGATTAACCGGCTTTTAGTGCCATTCGGTAAGCATATTTGCACGGGAACTCTACCCAAGTGTTCTACCTGCCCCGTCTTGGAGATGTGTGAGCAAATCGGCGTGGACAAACACCGTTAGGTGTTATCAGGGGAAAATTCGCCCAATTTGTTTGAGTGAGGGCACCGACTTTTTGATAGAGTTACGCAAGGTAGCCTCATCTACTTGCCAGATGGTGCCATCGCTCAAACGCACGCGACGAATGTAACCAACGGCTGTATAAATGTCTTTCTCGCCGCTTAACGTGACATTCTGCGTTCCAAGCGCACCGGGACTAAAAGGCGCTTTTTCCTGGGAGCGAACCATAGAGGCTATAACGCGGCGCTGATCGTTGAAAGTATCGTAGGGTAAAGTGACGATTTCAAAAGCAGTCACGCTACGGTTGCCTCCATTCAGCCAGCGATAAGAGACGTTATAAGTGGAAGCGCTTGTCGGCGCGAAACTAACCCCGACAATTTTAATATGGGGACATAAGTTGATGATTGTTCCGGGGCGTGCTTGCACAGGCGGCGCTTTTTGACGTGGAGCAGAACTGGGAGAGGAAAGCTTTGTGACGGTTTTTCGCGGCGGGCGAGTTGGGTTGGAGTCCACCGATGCTTTGATTGCCGGCAAGGGTTTAAAGGTGGTGCTGCCCCCAACCTGCGCACTAAGGCGTTGAATTTCTTCATACTCCGTATCCATCAGTTGAGAAATGCCAGGCGCATTGCGAATAACCTGCTCCCGCAACAGGGCCAATTTCGCTTTCTCAGTTTCGGAAAGCGTGGGCTTCTGGCTCAAACTTAAAAACTCCGCAAAGCGTGTTGTGCTGTTTTTTCGCAAATTTGCCAGTTGTTCGTTTTCAATAGCGGTGCGCGAACGCTTACTCAATAATGCCTCTATGCGCTTGCTTTCGCTGTCGTCCAGAAGGAATAGTGCTGCCAACTGATTTTGCAAGTCAACTAACTCGCTTAGTAACTCGGCACCGAAGGCTTTGATATGCGTGCTGTTGCGTTTGGCTAATTCGCCGTAACGCTGTAAGGTTTCAGTTTCCTTTTCAGTGCGGTCTTGCTTTCGGGCGATATTCAACACTAAGTTATAATTCTGCGAGCCGACGAGCATCAGTTTTTGCAGAGCGGCCTGTTCAGCATTATCCCGCTGCTTTTTGCGCAGCAAAGCCTCAAATTGCCGCCCATCGCTATCATCTAAGAAAATTCGTGTCTGTAATTGGCCTTGCAGATTTTTCTGTAACTTTTCCAAAACAGGACGCCGGCGGTTCTCTTTTTGTGCTAAATCAACTAACACCGTAGCCCGTTTGCGCGCCGTGCTCATTAAGGCGGCCAGTTCGATTTCTTCACCGGAGGTGCGCGTTGTTTTCTGGGCCAGGAATCTTAAACGAGTTTTTTCACTGCTGCTTAAAAAGTCAGTAAGGCTCAGTTTTGGGCGCTCTTTTGAAGTAGTTGTTGAATCAGCCAGGGAAATAGGCGAAGTCCATATGATAGTAGCACTAATAAGCAGACTTACCAGGTTAGAGCGTCGCCAGAAATTTGCGGACAAAATGTGTTTCATAGAAAGTGAGCCTCGGCCAATTGTGAAATCTGGTCGCACTCTTCCGAGTATTTTATCATGGCCGTTCTTTCACCAACGATAACTGCCGGCATATTGGCACAGGCTTTGCGATTCAAGCATGACTTTTTTTCTTGACAGCATAATAGAGGCCCCTTATAATTGAGCTACTTCTGGCGGTGTCTCTATTGTCAGAGTTTTAAGCTCGCCATGTCAATTGCCTTCATGTTCCGGCACCTCTTCTTGCAACGCGCACTCTATTACGGTCGCTGTTGCAACACGCGTGTGGCAGGAATCTTTAGTCAAAGAGCGCTCACTGGAGCGTTGATTTTAGCAATATGGTGTGGGCAAAGTGCAACACCGGTTTGTGCCGATTCTGCACTTGAAATCGTATCTCCTCAAAATACGCCAGCCGTGGTTTCGCTTCTTTCTTCATCTGACTTAACGGATTTAGCCGACGCCACTTCGCTTTTTGCTGAGTTTTCCAATGGCACCTTAAAGATTACGCTTTGCGAAGAAGCCGTTGATAAAGGCGTTCTGATTAACATCGTTGAAGGGCAAGTTAAAATCAATGGTGTTGACCCGGTTACAGGCCCCTGTGATGCTTCCGAAATCACTAAAATTATTGTCGAGAGTGGCCCGCAGGCAAATCATATCGCCCTTGACTGGGGTTCAAATATTGACCGGTTAGCCGTTATTGCCGGGCCTTTGAGCCATGATACGGTGGAAATTAAAGGCAAAGTAGAAGTCACTGGCACTTTAGAAATTAATGCGCCGGTGATTCAAGCTGCTCATTTAACGCGCGGCCCCACAGGCAACATTCTCTTAAAAGAAAACAGCGAACTACAGAATAGCGAAAATAAGACCTCATCTCTGCCAACCAGCACCCCGGAAAATATAGTTCTCCCCTCAGAAACGCCGGACGCAACGCCGGATAAAAGCAGTCAGATAGTAGAATTGGTTGCGCTGCCCATTGAGCCAAAACAATCTCTCAAAACAGCAGATAATTCGTCAGAGGAAGCTCTTAAACCGGCAAGTGCCAAGCCTCAGACATCTAATAGAGTCTCGACACTTCCAATTCTCGGCGAAGCCTCCAGACTGCCTGGGGCAGGCAGCATCACTGCCACAGTTGAAAATCGCACTCTGACAATCACCGCCGATGGTGACGGGCCAATCGCTTTAAAGAATGCAGGGGCCAATCTTAAAATCAATGGCGCCGATCCCGATACAGGGCCGGTTGCTTTGTCGTTGCTGGACAAAATTGCAATCCGCAGTGGCGCTTCTTCCCATGAAATTACGCTCGATCTGAATGCAGCAACTGAGAAGTTGACGGTTGAAGTTGCTGTAGATGGCAATGACACATTAATTGTCAACGGCGCCTTGAGTGTGCGGGAGCGCCTGACGATTAAGGCTCCCACCATCAAGGTGCAGGGTGCCTTGAGCGGCGCTCATATTGAATTAAACAGCACGCAGAAAACGCTTATTACCGAAGGTGCCAGTCTTGCCGCGCCGTGTGGCGAAATCATCATAATCGGTGCTGGCGGACAAGTGTTGCTTCAGCCGGGCAGCACGGTAGATGTCTCGGCGAACGGCATTACAGGCGCCGGGCGCATTGAAATCAGCGCGGCGCAATTGGGTGCTGTTGGCAAACTGCTGGCTCAAGGCGGCGGCACGATTGAATTGCAAGGTGGCAAAAGCGGCACAGTCGGCGACTTTTGCTTTGCCGGCGGCGTTCTGGATGTTTCGGCGTCAGCGCCCGGTCAAAAAGGTGGCACGATTCACCTTTTAGGACAGAGCATAGTCGTGGACGAATCGGCGCGCTTAGATGCTTCCGGCGATGCCGGTGGCGGCACAATTTTAATTGGCGGCGATGCGCGCGGGCAGGGCACTGTGCCGAACGCGGCGCACACTGTTGTGGCGCGCGGTGCGAAAATCACGGCGGATGCGCTGACAAATGGCCTCGGTGGCCGCATTATTGTCTGGTCGGATAAGGAAACGCCATTTGAAGGTTTGATTTCGGCACGCGGCGGTGCAGAAGGTGGCGACGGCGGCTTCGTCGAGGTGTCGGGCAAGGAAGACCTGAACTTTAAAGGCCAGGTTGATGTTGGCGCGCCCAAAGGCAAAGATGGCAGCGTCGAATTAGACCCGCTTTTTGTCGTCGTGCTCCCGCCCGGCCTGTCAGCCAATATCACCGCGATTGACGATCTCGATTACCTGACCTTTAAATCGGGTGCCATTGGTGAAACGACTGCTGTTATCGGTGATTTCTTCTGCGAATTGTTCGGCATTGGCGGCTGCAATTTCAAGCCGGACGGCGATTATCTGGGCAATTTAGATGTGCGCTATGGTTCGCTAAACACAGCGATTGCCCTTTTAGTCAAAGCCGTTCCCAAACTCGCGCCGTTGAAGTTCAAAGCGCCGTTCCACTTCGTGCAGAAAGGCATACTGGAAGCTTTCACCGGCAATATCAGCGTGCAGTCCATTCTGGGCATCGTGATGCTGCATAGCATTGATGATAGCAGCGGAATTCTTGAAGCGTTGTATCGCTCCGGCGGGTCACTTAATTTTTCCAATCAAACTGCCGGCGAAAAGGTTAAGTTTGAGACAATCCTTACTACCGTTGTTATGGGCGGTATTGATGTCAACGGCGCCGATTTTGAAATTTATGCCGGCGCGCCTTTCGACCTCGGTTTCATTAAAGATTTGATTGTTGGCTTTCTGCCCGGCGGCACTTTCTTGGAGAAAGCGGCAGGCCTTGAAAATCAGAATTTTCTGAATGACCTGAACGTATCGAAGATCCTTAAGACCTTTATCGAGGGGTTGCTTGATCCGAACCAACCCAGCGGCGCGCAGCAGGCTGTCTCCTTTCTTAACATTCTCTGCAAAGATTGCATACCTGTGGAAATCAGCTATGCCGTTGATATTTTCACCAACCCGGCACACAATCTGGGTAAATTCGATGACTTGCTGGTCGCTTTAGGTGCCGATGTGCCGGGCTGGGTATCGGATATGTTCGACATTATCGGCGATGTCACCGATTATTTTGCCGATGTTCTTTCTCCGGTCGGCATTATTAACGCGGCCTTGGGTGGCATTGAAGTTTTCCCTGATTTTCACTTGTTCGATATTCCGGGTCTGTGCGACCTCTGGGATGAAATTCCCTGTTCGCTCACGGATTTAGTTTTCGATGTGATTGGGCCGTTGATTATTGAGGGTATTGAAAAACTGGTATCGGCGATTACCGGCAAGGATTTCGATGACATTTCCAAGTTCTTCGAGTCGCCGATTATCATTCGTGACTTTAGCGTAGAGAACAATTCGTATCCGCCGCTGCACGTCAACGACAGCATCAACAATCCGCTTGGCACCATCACACTACGTAACGATTCGCTGGGCAGCGTCAGCTTTGGCGGGCCGCTGACGGCACGCGAAGTTACGCTCAATACACCACGCGGCCCCATTCGCAATACGCGTGTCACTAATGCGCTACGCACTGCCGGGCCGGGCACCGGTGAAATTAAGGCCAATAAAATCACTCTCGACGCTGCCGGTGGCATCGGGCAGATTCATGGCTTTGGTCCCAATTCCAATCAATTAGGCTTCCTCGGTGCGCTCACCAGCGGCCTGAGCGGCGCCAGTGGCTTCCAGTTCAACGATGGCGGCGCGATTCCTTATCTTGTAATCAAACCGCTGACTGGTGGCAGTGTGGATTTGAAAGCCACTAACAAAGGCAAAGGCGGCATCTTCCTGAGAAGCGATGCGGCTCTGACCTTATCAAGCGCCGGTTTCATTCTCAATAAAAACGAAACAGTCAGTGGCGCTTTTGAGCCTGCCGGTTTGCAGGAGATTCAAATTGACACCCTTGGGGCGCTCAACGTGCAGTCAACTGTCACCAATGAACGTGGCGGCGGCAGTATCCGCTCACTCAGCACCCTGACAATTGCCGGCGAGCAGAACTGGGCAGGCGATACCACCCTGGAAGCGCGACCCGGTAGCGGCTCTGGCCACGATTTGATGGTGAACGCGAATGTTTTCAGCACCACATTAACGCTCAAAGCCGGCGATAATGTGACGGTTTCAGTAGGCAAGCAGGCAAATGCTTCAACCGGCGCCATCAACGTGCAGTCTGGTGCCAATACCACCATCAACGGCACAATTGCTGGTATAGGTGGCTCTATTCAAGCCGGGCAGAACGCTAACCTGAACGCAACTTCCACTTTCCAAACCGGAACAGGCGCCGGAACGATTACGGCGGGCGATAACCTGACGGCAAACGGCAACATCAGCGCGACCGATCAAAATCTGAACCTTAACGCTGGTGAAAATATCACCTTAAATGCATCTTCAATAACGAATATCGGCACCGGCACGCTGACAATTTTAGGTGATGTCGGCGATAATGATACGACCGGCTCGACGGTGACTATTGACGGCACCATTACAGCGGCACAGTTGAACGCGACAGGCGGCAATCAGGAAGACAATTTTGTGGTAACGCCCCAAGTTAGCGCGCCGATTTTTGTAGATGGCAGCAACCCGACAGTGCGGCGCGGCGATGTGCTCGATTTGCGGGCGCCTGCCGGTTTGTTGATTACGCAGGGCTTGGACAAAACAATCTCCGTTCAGGGCCGCGCCACCATTCGCCACATCAATATTGAAACGATTCTCAATGTGCCGCCCACTGTGATTATGGGGACAGACTCTAACGCCACTATCAATGAGTCAGGCACTTATAAATCAACCGCGTCATTCATTGACTGGGGCGCCGATTCCTGGACGGTGCGCATTGATTTTGGCGATGGCACACCGATTGAAACCGTGCAACTAAGAGGTGGCGCCGACGGCAATGGCCCCTTCCCCACTATTAACCTCAGCCATGTTTATGGCGATAACGGCACCTATACCCTCACGGTTGAAGTTACCGATAATCAGGACAGCGGCAAAGGCAGGGCAACGGCCACTGTTACGGTCAACAACTTGAAGCCCAAGGTTTATCTTGTCACTTCACCGGCCATTCTGTTTCATGGTGGTAATGCCTTCCTGGGCCGTCGCGGCGATTCGCAAACTCATAGTGCTACCGGCGGCGACCCTGGCTCGGATGATTTGAAGTTCGATTGGTCTTATCAACTGCTACCGGATCGGCAACTCGCAGGGTCAGCGCTCTTTGATAGCACGGTTTATTTCAACGATGGCACAGCGCCCGGCACGTCTTTCCGCGATGGCTTGCCCAGCGGCCCCGGCAACTATCCGTATTTCACAGCCATTGAGGCCGCCACTGTCACTTTCAACGAGCCGG
>DASWNL010000036.1:0-5330 GCA_036399215.1 Abditibacteriaceae bacterium | reverse complement strand
CAGAGGGCGCCCGCTCGGAATGACAATATCGGAATGACAATATCGGAATGACAATATTTGTATGCAAAGAACTTTAAGCACGCCCCCATAATTTACCAAGCAAACCTATCTTTTGTGGCATGGGGGTAGGAATCGTCATATCCACCTTGAAATCAGCCGGTGCAATCACATGATACTGCCGCACAGAACGCAAGCCCTCACCGGGCGGCCATTGAAACTGTTTAACGGCCTCCAACAATTCCTCGGAAGAAACACCGTTAATGGTGCAATCACCATAAATTTCGCCAACACCGGAGTTCATTAAAAAGGCTTTCACGGCATAAAGTTGCGGCTCAACAGCAAGTGCCGGCAAAAACGGCTCGATTAACGGTAAAGTGCCGGGCCTGTAATCGCTTTGCGCTTCTTCGGCCCGGTTTTCCTCAACTTCATCGGAACTACCCATCATCATAAAAGGGCTGCTATAGATTTTCCAGCGCTGAATCGAGCCATATTGATCGGCAAATTCTCGTTCGTTTTGCCCTGCCATGTGGCCGGGACACCCTTCAGCATCAAGCAATGCCGCAACAGCTATAAAAACTGAAAACGTCCATAGATAAACTGCGCCGCCGATGGCTTTGCTGGTTGAATCGGCGATCTGCATCACGTTCTCGCGTAACACTAAATTAGAAGCCGGATCAACGATTAAATCAATAATCAGCGATGCCATTTTGCCGCCGTGTGAAACCTGCACATCAACACATTTCGCCCGTAAGGGGCCAAGACCGCAAATAACGCCATTGCCGTCTATTTGTGGCTGCAAACCCCAGGTTTGCAAGGCTTCAAAAATCTGCTGGTTGGCCTGTTGCTTTAGTTTCTTGCTCACTGTGAAACCCCTTTTAACGCTTCATCAGTTTTTGAATTTCGGCGCGTGCCAGTTCATCGCAGCGTTCGTTTTCTTCGTGCCCATCATGGCCGCGCACCCATTGCATTTCTACCGGACGCAGGGCGATGAGCCTGTTGATCTCCTGCCATAGTTCCTGATTCTTAACCGGCTTTTTGGCCGCTGTTTTCCAACCGTTGCGAATCCAGCCGCGCATCCACTCTTTGACGCCTTTGACAACGTATTCTGAATCCGTCACTACCTTGACTTTGGTATTGCCCGGCACTCGTTTCAAGCCTTCAATAAGTGCCTGCAACTCCATTTGATTATTTGTCGTGCGCCGCGCGCCGCCGGAAAACTCCTGGCGCTCACCATCTATATCAATAATGCAGCCCCAGCCACCGGGGCCGGGATTACCCGAACAGGCGCCATCACAAAAAACCATCGCTTGTTTTGTTTGTTCTTCCGTAACTTCGGTGGCAAACCCGCCTAAAGTCAGTTGTTCACTCATGTTTATTTCTTTCTACCTGCCAGGCGTGGCGCAAAATCAGGGCAAAGGGAATAAGCCAGATTAAATCGTTAGTGAGATTAATCCAACCCATCTTCCACGGCCATATTCCACCGTAGGCATTCTGCAAAAAGCCGATTGGCCCCAACAGTTTGCCTAAAAATCCAACCAACACAATCGGCCAGTGACGCACCGGATTGCTCGCCGCGATGATGTAACCGATGCCGTAAACGCCGACTATCATGCCGACGCACTGCCAGATTTGCGGATAGTTGATGTCCGGCATCCCAGCGCCGCGAAAGTAGCTTTGCGGCCAACCTATCGCCCACGCGCCCCAGGCTAAATTATAAATGCCCGCCGCAATAAGAAGCGGGCGCATCCAACGTGGCGTTTGCATTAGTTATTCATTATGCTGGACGACATGGAACACCCACCCATTGAGCCATCACTATAATTCTTCTTTGAATACTTGGTATTTGCTAACAAGAAGAATAGAACGAGAATTGAAACAATAGAGAAACTGATTTTATCGGCAGATGTTATGGTCACTGTTCCTCCCGCAATGCCTATGCAAATAAATCATCCACCGGCATTGTCCAACCAGGCACCGCAGGTTCGGCATCGGCCAGTTCGCCGCGCCGGAAAACGCGCGGGTTCTCTGGCTCATTGGCGCGATAGCTTTTCACAACCTCATCACCAAGTAAATCTACATCCCACACAACCAACGTGCCTGCCGCAAAATAATCGGCGCGCTTTTGAATGATGTCGCGCTCGGCTTTGGCACCATAATCGTTTTCGCTGCGCACTTCAACCGCAAAAACCGGCGCTCCTTCGTAAAAGCGCATAGTTGGCGCGTCGCCTGTCCAAAAAGCAGCGTCAGGACTGAAAGATCGGCGCCTTAACAAATTCACGACAAAGGCTTTGTTATCACCCACTGCACGGCCTTGCCGCGTGCGACGCGCATGGTCACGCAATGACGAATAAATTTCATCGGCAGCAGCACCCGGCAACCCGCCTGTTGGACTCATAAGCACAACCCTTCCATTGACGATTTCGGCTTTGCCCTCAATCTGGTAAAGCTGCTCGATTAATTCATCAACTTTTTCTTTTGTTGCAGTTGCCATAGAACACCTCCGACAAATTAGCTTGCTTGTTCGGCTAAAGCAATGGCGCGCAGGGCGGCTTTGGCTTTGTTGACGGTTTCTTCGTATTCAGTTGAGGGCACGCTGTCGGCCACCACGCCGGCGCCAGCTTGCACATAGGCCATGCCGTCTTTCACTACAATGGTGCGCAGCGCAATGCAGTTATCCAGGTTACCGCTAAACGAAAAGTAACCAATGGCGCCACCATAGGGGCCGCGCCGTGTTGGCTCCACTTCATCAATGATCTGCATAGCGCGCACTTTGGGTGAACCGGATAAAGTGCCGGCAGGAAAGGCGGCGCGTAATACATCGAATTGTGTTTTATGGGGCGCCAACTTTCCGGTCACATCGGAAGCTAAGTGCATAACGTGCGAATAGCGCTCAACCACCATGAACTCATTCACCTGCACGCTGCCATACTGGCAAACGCGGCCCAAATCGTTGCGGCCTAAATCTACCAGCATCACATGTTCGGCGCGCTCTTTAGGGTCGGCTAAAAGCTCGGCTTCCAGTGCCAAATCTTCTTCATGGTTCGCGCCGCGCCGCCTTGTTCCTGCCAGGGGACGAGTGCGAACCACGCCATCTACTTCCGTGACAAGAATCTCCGGCGAAGCGCCGATTAACTGCACATCAGGAAAGTGCAGATAAAAGTTGTAAGGCGCCGGGCTGATATGCCGCAAAGCGCGATAAACCTGAAAGCCATCGGTTTTAAGCGGCACGGCGAATCGCTGCGAGGGCACAATCTGGGTGCAGTCGCCGGCATGAATGTATTCGATGCACTGGCGAACTGCTGCTTCATACTGCTCCTGCGTCATGTTGCTTTGCGCTGGAGGCTCATGGGCTAAGGAAACCGGCAAGCGCGCCGCCGGCACCGGCTCGCGTTCAAGGGCATTTAAAGCATCGCGGATTTTTTCGACGGCTTCATCATAAGCGGCACGCGGATCATCTTCGATAAAAGCATTATTGAGAACCTTGACCGAATGGCGCACCGAATCGAAAATCAAAATCGTATCGGTTAAGAGAATCTGCACATCGGGAATGCCCCGGTCATCGGGCGGCGCATCCGGCAACTTCTCAAAAAAGCGCACCAAATCCCAACCTAAAAAGCCAACCGCGCCGCCACAAAAACGCGGCAAATCGGCGTTATGCACAAAGCGAAAACGCTGCATCAACTCTTCGATAGCGTGCAATGGGTCTTGGCCTTTATCCAACGTCCATTGCTTTTCTTGGCCATTTTCATCCAGACGCAGTTGGGCGCCGTTGGCCGTTAAAAACGCGCGCCCGCCGACGCCTAAAAACGAAAAGCGCGCCACGCTTTCGCCGCCTTCAACGCTTTCCAGCAAAAAGGCGGGAGCGCAGGCGCCGAAATGCGCACGCAACTTCAAGAACGCCGAAACCGGCGTTTCCAGATCGGCCAGAACTTCGGCATAGACCGGCACTAAATTGCCCTGCGCAGACAGCTTTTCAAACTCTTCAAAAGAAGGAGTAACCTCCATGTTCATGGCGCGCAGTTTAGCAGAAGACTTCCGAATAGAACGCGGATTGCATACGCGGAAACGGCTTTGATGATCGCAGACCAGGATAGGGATTTCCTCCACTCTTTCCGCGCAAATCTGTCGTTTCCGCGTGGCCAAAGGCTCCGCGTTCCATTGGCACCAACTGTTAAACTTAACGATAGAATTTTCATACGATCTAAGGACTCTGCATGACGCGCGAACGCATCGTCGGCCCGGAAAGCACAAGCGACGAAACCGAGTGGAACTGGGGACTGCGCCCTCGCCTGCTCGATGAATATATCGGACAAGTCGAAACCGTCGAACGAATCAAAATCGCTATTGAAGCCACCAAGGCGCGTGGCGAAACTCTCGACCATCTTTTACTGCACGGCCCGCCCGGATTAGGAAAAACCACGCTCGGTTTTATCATCGCCGAAGAGTTGGGCCGCACTATTTCACTAACCAGTGGCCCGGCCCTGGAACGCCCCGGCGACCTGATGCCGTTTTTAGTGAACGCCAAAGAAGGCGACATTATTTTCATTGACGAAATTCATCGCCTGCCGCGTATCGTCGAAGAGTTTTTGTATTCGGCGATGGAAGATTGGGTAGTGAATTTCACCCTCGATAAAGGCCTGTATTCCAAGCCACTGCCAATTCGTTTGGAAAAGTTCACTCTTGTCGGTGCTACCACGCGCCCGGCTGTTTTAACGCGCCCTTTGCGCGACCGTTTTGGCATTCAACAGCATCTGGACTTTTACGGCGTGGACGACCTGACCAAAATCGCGCGCCGCTCGGCTAAAATTCTCGACACGCCGATTGACGCCGAAGGTGCCCGTGAACTTGCAAGACGTGCGCGGGGCACACCGCGCATTGTTAATCGCTTATTGCGCCGTGTGCGCGACTATGCCCAGGTGCGCGGTGCCGGTGATGGCAAAATCACCGAGCAGATCGCTAAAGATGCACTGCGCCTCGAAGGCATTGACGAACTGGGCCTTGACCGCCTCGACCACGCGGTGCTGCGTGTGATTAAAGATGTTTACAACGGCGGCCCTGTTGGTAAAGAAGCGCTTGCCGCCACGCTCAACGAAGAAAGCGACACCATCGAAGATGTGGTTGAGCCATATCTCTTAAAAATCGGCTTTTTAGCGCGCACTCCGCAAGGCCGCCGCATCACACGACAGGCGTATGAGTTCTTAGGTGAAACCCCGCCCGCTACCGCCGTGCAACCCACACCCAGCCTGTGGGAAGAAGCCAGAGAAGCCGAGCCGAAGTTGAAAGAAAAGCGCAAGCCAAGGGATGAGAAATAGAAGGAGCGGGGGGTGGGG
>DASWNL010000035.1:0-4244 GCA_036399215.1 Abditibacteriaceae bacterium | reverse complement strand
ATCACCATCGACATAACGGGTCATTATGGATGGGAATGCTGCATGGCGCCGCCGGCACGGGGGCTTTTATCGGCCAGGCGGCGGTCACTCTCTCGCAAAGTTACATGGTAGCCCTGGTTTACACGCTGCTTTTCTCACTGGGAGTTTTGGCCGCCATGAGCTTTTATGCGCGCTTGTTAGGTGGCGTTTTAACCTGGGGCGAGCAGCGCAGCGTGGCTTTATTGCGCGGCGCGCGTTGGGCTACCAGCCTCGCCACCTGCGCCATCGGGTTATGCCTGATAAACGGCATCGAGCTGCCTGGCCTCTTCGATAAATGGGTGCATTAAGATCAGTCATTTTTATCAGTCGCAAAGCTCAAAATGAAGATCGCGGTCATCGGCGTGGGTGGGACGGGCAGTGCCGCCTTACGCTTTCTCGCGCAGGCCGGACATGAAGCAATCGGCTTCGAGCAGTTTGCCCTCGGCCACGCCAATGGTTCTTCACACGGTGAATCGCGCATCATTCGTTACACCTATCCCGACGCGCTTTATACCCAACTCATGGCCGATGCTTATCCGCTATGGGATGCCCTCGAACAAGAAGCAGACGAAGAACTCTTTGTGCGTTGCGGCGGCCTTTACTTTGGCGCCGAGGATAGCCCAAACATTGTGTCCGCCGAACAGGCACTTCTAGAAAACGCTTTGCCTTATGAAAAATGGGATGCCGCGCAATGCCGCGAACGCGTGCCGGGCTTAGTCTTGCGGGACAATGAAGTAGCGTTGTTTCAAAAAGAAAGCGGCTTTTTGCGGGCTACTTCCTGCCTGTTAGCGAATGCGCGCTTAGCCCGAAGTTACGGTGCGACGATCTATGAAAATACGCCGGTGCGCGACATCATTTCACAGGGTAATCAAGTGACGGTAACGATGGATAAGGGCGAATGGGCTTTTGACCGCGTCATAATAACTGCCGGTGTCTGGATGGGGCAGCTTTTAGCCCCTTTGCATTTACCGTTGCAGGTAACCCGACAGCAGGTGCTTTATCTGCGCGCTCAAAGCAACGCCGAATACTACGAGCCACAAAATTTTCCGGTCTGGATTGATGCCGACACCAACTATTATGGCTTTCCGTGTGATGGACGTGTGGAAGGCGTCAAACTCGCTTCCCATGATCTGGGTGAAACAGTTAACCCTGACCAGACCAATAAAACGGTGGATGAAAATTACTTGGCTGAAGCCAATGATTACGCGGCGCGGCGCCTGCCTGATTTAAGTGCCGAAGTTACGCATTCGCAGGTTTGTCTTTATACCAACACACCGAATGAAGATTTTATTGTCGACCATTTACCTGATGCGCCGAATGTGTGGCTGGTCAGCGGTTGTTCGGGGCATGGTTTCAAATTTACGGTCTTGTTGGGGCACATTATTGCTAAGTTAGTCACTGGCGAGCCGTATGCGCGTGATATTAGCCGGTTTCATCTCGAAAACTTTGTTTGAATCTTCGATGCAGTTACTTGATGCAGCTACTTCGGCGGCAATTGAAATCCCCATTGTTGGAATAAAGGGCGCAAATCCTCGTTCGCGGCGCGGCCAAGGCGATCTATGACAAAAGCATTGCGCTGCTCTGGTGTGGCGCTTTCAAATTTGGCTCTGGATTCGGCGTTTTCCGCTCGTAATAGCGCGCGATAGCGGCGCATCAAGCCAACATCGCTTTTTTCGCGTAACTGACCCATCAGGTAATTAGTAAAACCATAAGCCGCGCCGATTTTTTCGCGCGGCAAGCGCGGCGTGCCCCAAAATTGCATGAGGTTTTGCCCATCCACCAATAAAGTCTTTTCATACTGCGGCAGGCGCGCTTTAAACGTTGCCGGGCTGATGCGCTCGGCACCGCCTGGGTCGCCGAAAGTGGAAGTTTGCGATTCATAGGAAGTCAGCCATGCTTCGCCTTCCGAGAGCCAGGTTGTCCAAGGGCCGTTATCGCGCTGAAAGGTATGCGTCATTTCATGCACCCAGTTATGGCCGGTTTCCCAGATGCGAGCGCCTTCCAAATACATTGAATAACCCGATGAATGGCCGACATGATCATCGCGCTTTTCAACCGGGCCGATGATATTCACTAAGATACGCTGGCTCGGCTCTTCGCCTAAGTATTCTTTGAGGAAAGCGTAACTGGCTTCGCCAATGGCAAACAATTTATCCATCTCCAGGGCTTGCATACTGGGCGAAAGTTGAATGCGCAGATGGCGGCTGCCATCGAACAAAAGGGGCCGCGAAACTTCTGTCGGTGTTTGGCCTGTGGGCGCTAAAACTAAAGCGTCAATGTTGATGGGCGCATCGCCGGTTAGTGATTCTATGCGAAGCGTTTGCGGCCCTGCCGAAACATTTCCTATGGGCATTTCAACCCAGCGCCATAACTCCCAGTCGCCGGTAAAGGGCAATTCGATAGTGCCTTCTTGCGTGCCGATTTTTGCTTTTAACGCAAAGCGGTCACTCCAACGTCGCTGTCCCGAAATTGGATAGCGCGCATAACGCAGATGCAGCGTAGCCGGGCCATTTGTGCCTTCAACCGCATATTCCGCCCAGTTGCCTTTTTCCTGGCCCCAGCCGTTGCCTAAACACGCACCGCCAAAAGCCGTCAGCTTGCGATCTTCTGTGCCCTCGCCGCCCTGGAAGCGTTTGGTGGTGAGAACCGATTCGGCTTCAATCAAAGGCGCAGATAAAGCAGGCAGGGCACTTGGCATAAGAAAGCCTGTAAGGCTCAATAAAAAAACGCGAAACATAAAGAGCAGTGTCCACTCTGGACGCACGAATTCCAACAGGGCTGTGCTAAAATGCAGCGTGAATATGAATGAAGTTCGTGTTACTTCGCAAGAAGTCAAAGTATGCTCAAACAATTAATAGTAAGAAATATTTAAGGAGTAAAAAATGGCAATCGAACCCAGTGAAAATGTCGGGACGAAACTGCTTTTTGAAAACGAGCGCGTGCGCGTGTGGGATTTGGCTTTGCAACCGGGTGAAGCCGTCGAAAAGCACATTCACCGTTTGGATTATCTTTTAGTCATCCTGCAAGGTGGCGACTTGCGCCATGTTGATCCCGATAATCCTGAAAACGACCGCGCCGTGCATTTTGAAACCGATCAAGTGCATTTTTCCCAGGCCGATAAAGCTAACGGCGGCACGATTCATCATCGCTTAATCAACGTTGGCGATGCACCATATCGTAATCTCGTAATTGAGTTGAAAGAGCCAGGTTAGTTTTTGAAAAACGATAGCAGAATCAGCGACAGAATCTGCTCGCCGTATTCGTTGGCATGAACCACATCGCGATAAAAAAGATGGGGATGCAGCTTTGAAGAATTGATGTATTCGGCCCACGGCGTAGTCATGTCGAGAAACGCGCAGCGGTTCTCTTCGGCTAACTTTTTCAAGGCAGTTCCGTAAGCGCCGGTGCCGGAATGCGCGGTTTTGGCAAGAGATTCTGCATTGCGCGGATCGGTAGTGCCGAATGTGCCGGTTGCCAATAAAATTTCGACTTCAGGCAACGCTTCTCGCAATTGTTTGATTACCTCTTGAATGCTCTCGATGTTTTGCTGGCTGATGCCGCCGATAAAGACCAGATCAGGCTTGCGCGGGATGACATTCTTCTGGAGACGGTTTTCTTCTTTATAATGCTGGGCGCCGCCTCCGCCGCGCACGTAAACCGTGCCTTTGATATTGGCTTTGGGGTAAGCCTCGCGCAGTCTGGCAATCCAGCCTGACCGCATGGTGTCGTTGATGATGCTGTCGCCGATGGCAAAGATATGCAGGTCACCGCCTTCGGTCAAGATTCTTCGCGTGCGTGGCAGGTGCTTCCAATCGTTAACCGGCGGCGTGAACTGCCCTTTGGGCATCTCTTTCTGGATGATTTCAATTTGCGCTAAAGACCGCTCCGGCGTGCTGAACAGCGAATAATCTTTCTCAGGTGTCTGATAATCTTTGGATGATTGGTCGGGCGGATATTTGGCCGGGAGTGCTCCCTTTTCAGGAAAGCGAACCGGCGAATCTTCGGCCATGTTTTGCGAACTTGCAGGCATAATCGTGTAAAGCATTACGAAAGAGAAAACCGAAAGCAACAGGCAAAGTTTCATGTTTGTTTGGAGAGCACACCGCAAAACAAGTGGCAAGCGATAAGGTGCCTACGCTAAACGACTTTCACTAACAATTTGTCAAGTCTGCTCTAAAGTAGAGTCTTGTCATTCCGAGCGGGCGCCCGCTCGGAATGACAAGATA
>DASWNL010000034.1:0-2405 GCA_036399215.1 Abditibacteriaceae bacterium | reverse complement strand
CCGGCATAACTCCAATATTCGGAGCGTATGAGTTTGGTGCCCCCTCTCCCCAGCGCAGCGTTCGGGGGAGAGGGCCGGGGTGAGGGGTATTCAAAGGCTTATGGGCGAGTTACTCAATAACCACAAAGCAAAAGAAAAACGCCGCGCGTTGCGGCATGATGCGCCGCCCGCTGAAGTTTTATTGTGGGCCAAATTACGCAACCGGCAATTGAACGGTTGGAAGTTTAGACGCCAATACAGCATCTCTTATTATATTGCTGATTTTTGCTGTCCCGAATGCAACATCGTTATTGAAATAGATGGGCCATCACACGAAGGCGAAGAAGCCGCAATCTACGACCAAAACCGGCAACATTATTTTGAATCGCTGGGTTTTTGCGTTGTGCGTTTTTCCAATCAACAGATTTATGAACGATTACCGGAAGTATTGGAAAATCTGCTATCACTTTGCGAGTCGCGGGGTAAAGAATAGTTTAATACTCCCTCTCCCCAGCGCAGCGCGGGTGCCCTCTGGGCAGGAGGGAGAGGGATGAGGTGAGGGGCTTTCATCCGCGCAAGTCGTAGCATAATAAACGCGGTGGTGTTTCATCTTCGGTAGCATTGTTTTGCACGATATAAAGCAAGCCACGACTGAGCGAAGGTAAAGCCCAGGTTTCACGTGCAGAAAACAATTGCACGCGCTCTAACTCTTTGTAACCTTGCGGATTCAAATCGAGCCACACCAAATGCCCGCTATCACTTTGCATCAGGCATAAACCATCCACCAAAAGCAACGAAGCCAGGCCTGGAATAGATTTCCAAACTTTGGGGCCGCGTTTGGTTGGGTTAGCAATCGTTTCTTCCCAGATTGGCTCAGTTCGCCACATCTCTTTGCCGGTTTTCCATTCAATGCAAACAAGCGGCGCATTGCCCGGCCCATGACCATCCACGCCATATAAGTAGCCGTCTTTGTAAATCGGCGTCATGAAATGCACCTGCAAATTTTGATTCTTCCAAACTTCGCGCAAGGAGCCATCCGGCAATACGTCCAGCAAAACGCCACCGGCGCCATAACATTCGGAAACATAAACCTGATTGCCAATAACAACAGGCGACGAGGCATTGACCGATTCATAGCGTTCGCCGCGCCATGAAAACTGACCTTCGACTTTACCGTTTTGAGGATTGATACATAATAAACCGCCGGTGGGCGGATCGCTTTCGCCACCGGCAAAAACGAAAATGCGGCGCTGGCCGTGAACTGTGGCTGCAACCGGCGAGGCGTAGCTCGGCCCCCACTCTTTACCCGCTCCCCACAACATTTTGCCGTTGCGCTTATCGAAAGCGGCGACGCAGGGGCCATCATCGGCGCCGACGTTGACAATCAGCTTATCGCCGTCCAAAAGCGGCGTGGCGCCGACACCAAAAAAGTTAGGCTTCAAGTTCCATTCGCGCAAAATGTCACGCTTCCACAAAAGTTGTCCGGTTGTGAGTTTCAAGCAGTGCAACTTGCCTTCAGCACCTAAGGTATAAACCCAGTCTCCATCACTGACTGGTTGACAGCGCGGGCCGGTATTAAAACCATAACGGTCACGGTAGCTACTTGGATAAGCAAACTTCCAGAAGCGCTGTCCGGTTTCGGCCTGCAAGCATTCGATGATTTCTTGATTTTCCACGCGATGAAAAAGTAAAACGCGGTCATTGATTATGGCTGGAGCCGCGTAGCCTTCACCTTTTGTCACTTCCCACACCAAAGCGGGCGCGCCAGGGCCGAATTTCTTGAGAAGTGGCGTTTCGTTAGAAGTCGCGTTAAGATTCGGCCCTAAAAAGGCGCGCCAATCGTGCGTTTTGGCATTTGCTGCCAAGGCTTTGGGCGCTTTATGAAACTTAAGGCCTGCCTGTTTTTGCGGCAAAAGCGGCGCGGTTGCGGGAAGGATTTCAACTTTGGGTAATGCGGGGTCAATGAATTGCTGCGCGGCAACCGGCAGGCAAAAACACAAAATTGCGCCGAGAACTTTAAAATTCATGTCTTAGATTTTAACAATCTCTTAGTTCTTCTCTTTGGGGCTTTGCGTCTTTGCGAGAGATACTCTTTACTAAAGAGCATGGCTGATCTCCCCGTTCTCATCATTGACGACGAAAAACATCTGTGTGCTTTGTTTACCGATATTCTGGCGCGCGAAAACATCGAAGTGCAAAGTGCCAACACGGCTAAAGCCGGCCTTGAAATTTTGGCCGACGAAGCCAACGAATTCGGCGTGGTCTTTTCCGATGTTAAATTACCCGATTTAAACGGCATCGAAGTGCTCAAAGAAATCAAGCGCCGCCGCCCGCAGATGCCGGTGGTTATGGTAACCGGCCACGCTTCCAAAGAGACCGCCGTCGAAGCGATGCGCTTAGGCGCTTACGATTACCTCTCCAAGCCG
>DASWNL010000033.1:0-5876 GCA_036399215.1 Abditibacteriaceae bacterium | reverse complement strand
TATTTTCTTTTTATCCCCTGCCTCTTGATTTACTGGGTCGGACTAAGTTGGCCCCTGTGGGCAACATGGAGTTTGAGTCTGGCTTTATTTACCTTTCTCGCGGGCGCGACCTGGGCGCAATATAGCGGCGGTATCGAACGCCTCGATAAACGACGCTTACTGAAACGGAGCTATCGTCAATGACCATTCGCCCGTTTGAAATAAGTGATAGCAAACCTGTCATTGCCTTATGGCGCGAGTGCGGTTTAATTGTGCCGTGGAACGACCCACAGCGCGACATCGAGCGTAAAATGCAGGTGCAGCCGGAACTGTTTTTCGTCGGCGAAATAGAGGGGCGCATTGTGGCAACGCTTATGGCCGGTTACGAAGGTCATCGAGGCTGGCTCAATTATGTGGCGGTCGCGCCGGATGCGCACAGGCAAGGCTTGGGCCGTCAAATTGTCGAACACGCCATAGAACAATTGCGCAAGCGCGGCTGCCCTAAAATCAATCTCCAAGTGCGCACTTCCAATGCGGAAGTTATTGCTTTTTATGAATCCCTTGGCTTTCAAGTAGATGATGCGACCAGTTTAGGAATGCGTCTCATTAGTGACGGGTGATGGCGGCCACTAATGGGAATGTCAGGGTAACGAACAATTGGCTTTAGAATCGCCTCGAAACCTTTGTGAGCGAAAAGCAAAACACAATTTTCGGTTGCTTATCAGGCACTGCCATTGGCGATGCTCTTGGATTGCCTTGCGAGGGCATGACGACTCAAAAGCAGCGGCGCTATTTTGGGGAAATTACGAGTTATCGCTTGCTTTTTAAACGCGGCATGTATTCGGATGATACGGAACATGCTTTTATAACAGCGCAGGCACTGATTGTTTCTGGCGGCGACGTGGAAGCGTTTCGCAAAGAGTTGGCGAGACAACTGCGCATTTGGATTTTGCTTTTGCCCGGCGGCGCGGGACTGGCAACGCTGAAAGCTTGCTGCAAATTAGTTTTTGGTGTTTCGCCGCAACGCAGCGGCGTGTTCTCGGCAGGCAATGGGCCAGCCATGCGGGCAGCTATTTTAGGTATGTTTGCTCATGAAGCGAAGCTATCCAACGAACATTTAATCGAACTCAATCGCGCTTCGGCGCGCATAACACATACCGACCCCAAAGCTGAATACGGCGCCCTGACAGTTGCTTTGGCAGCACGCTACGGACTTGAAAACGAAACTATAAACGCGGCTGGATTTTTCCAGTTTTTCACTGCCCATTTTCCTTTTACTGACAAAGCAGCCGGTGAAATGACATCGCTGATTGACAGTTGTGTGGATGCGGTTAAAAGTGGTTTAACGACTCATGAATTTTGCGCGGCGCAAGGCTGGGTAAAAGGTGCTACCGGCTATATTTATCACACGGTTCCGGCTGCGCTTCATGCCTGGCTTAGTTATCCCGATAATTATCGCATGGGCGTTTTAGAAATCATCCACTGCGGTGGTGATACGGATTCCACGGCAGCCATCACAGGCGGCTTGATTGGTGCCAGAAGCCAGGATATTCCACTCGAATGGAGAGAAGGCTTGTGCGAGTGGCCGCGCGGGGAAAAGTGGATGCAGCAATTATCGGCGCGTTTGCACGAAGTTGCAGTAAATCAACAGCCACAAAAACCGATAAGCACTTTCTGGCCCGGAGTTTTGGCACGCAATCTTTGGTTCTTGCTGGTCGTCCTCCTGCACGGCTTCCGGCGGTTGCTGCCGTTTTAAAGGTTCAATCTCTGCCAATCGCTTTTTAAAACAGCGTAGATTTTCACATCGCGAAAGACGCCTTTGATATGCATTTGCTGGCGCAGTGTGCCCTCGAAGTTCATGCCTAATTTTTCCATGACGCGTGCCGAAGCGATATTTTCTACCAGGCAGCGCGCTTCGATGCGGTTGAGATTCCATTGCGCAAAGCCAAACTGCAAAACTTCGCGCGCCGCTTCGGTCATCAAACCCTGATTCCAATAAGGGCGGGCTAAAACATAAGCCAATTCGGCCCTGGCATGAATGAACTGCGGAGGCGTTTCAGCAGAAACCAATTTGCCTGCTAAGCCCACGGCGCCGATAAGTTTTTGGTCACCCTGGTGTTCGATAGCCCAATAACCAATTTTCCCGACGCGATAATCATCCAATACGCGTGCTAAAAACTGTTGAGCATCGGTGAGGCAAACATGAGGCTCCCAGGTCGTAAAGCGTGCGACTTCCGGGTCGCGGGCGTAATCAAACAAAGCGGCATCATCCGCCGGACGCGCGGCACGCAATAGCAAGCGCGCGGTTTCTAACGGCGGCGGGCCAAGGGTGCCTGGCTTTTCTGGTTGAGATTCCGATTGTGATTGACAAGCGTCGCTTTTAGACAGTGGAGTCATAGTGGGCAGAGTATACTTTTCGTCGCCGGCCTTTCTGTCGAATTTCAATATCAAGGTGTGGCGAAGCGGTTTTTCATGCGGCAGTTTTTCAAAGTGTTTCTCATTTTTTATGGGTTGTGTGGCTTGTTTGATACAACTCAGGCAGCAAAGCGCCCCGGCGTGATGCGTCCGGTCGCTTTGGTGGCACCGGGTCAGACTGCAACGGGGGGCATCTTTTCCAACGGCACATGGCATCTCGATGCGCAAAGCAAAATCTTATCCCTGATTTTCACACGCGAAGCCGAAGGCACACGCAATCTGTGGCAGGCCACGCCGGATGCCGATGGCAACTGGCACATGAAACCGCTAACCAATATGCCGGCCCTTCAATGGGTTGATCATGCCCAAAGCCTGCCCGATGGCCGCACCATCATTTGCGTAACGAATGCCTCTGGCGATGGGCAAACGCCGCACATCACTCGCTTCGATTTAAAAACAGGTCGTATGGAAGCCGTGTTACGCGAAGATTTGCCAGGACACTCGCCCACTGTTTCGCCGGATGGCCGCTCCTTAGCTTTTGTGCGCGATTCTGGTGGCGCGCCTGTTATCTATTTTTTGTCTTTGCAGGACAAAAGCGCACCGGCCATTGCGCGCCGTGTGACCCAGGGGCGTTATCCAGCGTGGCTTGATAACAAGACACTGCTTTTTTCCGATGCGCGCAAGAGCGGCCTCTATCGCATAGAAATTCCCACGCACTGGTCACCGCTTCAACCTTTAAAAACGGTTCCGCAAGGAGTCAGTTGGCGCGGCGGCGCGGTCAATGTCGCACCTGATGGCAGCCAATTGTGCCTTGTTGGAGATGATGCCAACGGCACAGCGGGGCAACTATTCTTTATGGCGCCCAACGGTTCAGGCGAACGCGCTTTGCGCAATACTCAGGGCGCACGTGCGCCACGTTTTGCACCGGATGGCAGCGCACTGCTCTTCGATGCACCGTTACCAAATACCGGGCTGCGCACCTTATGGATCATGCAGCTTACGCCTATAGTGCCGACCATTGAATTAGCCCATGTCACGGCACAGACGGCATCGTCTTACCAGGTAGTGGGCACCGTTTTTTGCGAAGATTCGCCCGATGTTGCTGTTCAGGTCGAAGTAGGCGAAGGCGAGGCACCGCAGCAGTGGCAACTCATCGCTTCGCCCAAAGCGCCGCTGCAAAAAGAAACTTTGGCAATGTGGCAACTGCCGCAAGGCGCCCATGGCGATTGGACACTGCGCCTGACGGCGCGCAGCCCCGATGGTGATGCGGCACAGGCAACCATGAAAGTGACGCTGCCTCTGGCTGCGGGAGCGATTGTGACCAACGCTTCGCCGGATGTAGCAATCTTCGTTTCGCCAGTCAACGGCGCGGCGGGATTAATCGGCACGCATGGCATTCCCTCGCGCGTTGTGTCTGGGACGCCTAATGTTTTTCCCGATAAGAATCACACCACAGTGCCCGATCCAACGCACCCCGACTTGCTGCCGCCTTCAAAAAAATTCGGGGCGTCAACACTACCAGGGCGCACTATCGCCAGACCATCGCCCAATGTCCCGAACTTAACAAGCGCATCAAGTGGAGCATCAGGTGGCGCGTCCGGTGGGGCACCAAGCGGAGCATCAAGTGGCGCCTTACAAGTTTTGCCGCTACCGGCCTTGCCGCCGCCACCCTCATCGCAAAGCAGAAATTCTGCGCCGCCTGTAACGACAACGAACCCAGCACATCCAACGAATTCATTTGCTCCAACGAATGCAACACCGCCCATAGTTCCGACCACGCCGGTGGTCACGTCGCTGCCAACCTCACCGGTGCCACAAGTGCCGATTAACTTGCAGGCTCCTCCCGCGCGCCATCAGAATCCTAACGCAAAAAAGGCAGTTCCTAACATTGTGCCGCCAAAAGCAACGATCAAAACAGTTACAAAGCCAACATCCAGATTAGCAACACGATCAACACTAAAAGGCAATGTCCAGGCAAGGCGCGCCGACGCCGGGCAATTCCATTTCGATGTGCCGGGCTACGTCAAGTCAGGCACTGAAGTGGTATTCGATGGGCGGGTGCAGAACAAAAGCAAAAGCGACTGGAACACATCCGGCGCTTCTCCAGTGCGTGTTCTGGTGCGCTGGTTTGATAATGCTACGGGGCAACGTGCGCGTTGGGAAATTAAAAGGCTGCCGGTTTCCCTGGCACCGGGCGAAAGCGCGCCGCTTTCATTTTCGGTTACGGCGCCCCGGCCCGGAAAATTTCGCTTGCAGGTTGCGCTTGTGCGCTTGCCTAATGGCAAATACCAACCGGCTTCCACAACCCTTAATGAAGCGCTGGACACATTGGCGCAAACAACTTATCGCATAACGGTCGAATAAATCGAAGCAACCAAAAAGCAATGAAGTGGTGGCCTTTTCGACAACAAGAAAAGCAAGGTGCAGGGGTTAGCCTTTCTGGTGATTCGCCTGTTGAATTGGCGCGCTTTTTTCGTTGGGCCACGCCACGCGCCTCAGCAGAGGCGACAGTTGCTACGCCTGTGCCGCCCACTACGCTCCCGCGTGTTAAAGGCTTGCGCGATTTGCCGCGCCCGGCGCTGCGCTGGGTTGGCGAAACCAGACGCATAGCTTTACGTGAGTTTTCCTTTGAAGACGATGTGGAAACTATCTGTTCGTTTCAAGATGAAACCTATGCTTTGAACTTTCCCGATTTTCATTATACGCGCGGCTTTGCCCAGGCTTTTCGCCACGATTTGCGGCGTGCTTCGCTCGATCATCATCATGGTTTGTTTGTGCTTGATGAGCGGCGCGAAAATGCCGAAGATAAAAACACCTTAGCCGGTTTTTTGTGGCTGGTTGTCTGCGAGAATAATTGGACGGGTGAGCGTTACGGCTACATCAACAACGTTTACTTAGTGCCGGAGCGGCGCGGACAAGGCCTGGGTCAGGAGATGATGCGCCACGCCGACGACTTCTTCCGCGCACGTGGCGTGCGCCGCGTGCGTCTGACCGTTACAGCTTCTAATGCCGAGGCCGCCGCGCTTTACGAACGAGCCGGTTATCGCGTGACGCGCTGGGAAATGGATAAAGAATTATAAAGTGTGGTTCTCTATTATCTTTTATAGCATGTCAAAGGTAAGTCGCTACACGAATAATGTGTCATTTGTAGCCTCGTTCTGTTTATGTGTATATCGCTCCCAAAGTAAAAGGGGCAGCCACAATGTGGCCGCCCCTGGTAACTTAAAAACAAAACTTCAAGCAGAATTTTATAGCCTTGCCTCAGCGCCGTTGTCCGCCCTGTTGATTGCTTTGTTGCCCACCTTTTTGACCTTCAGGTTTGCAGTTCGGTTTTTCAGAAGGCTTATCAGAAGGCTTGGGTGGTGGGGGAGGCTGCAACGCTTCGGCGACTTCGTCATTGGTCAAGCCGGTGCTGCTACTGATGGTCGCGATGAGTTCATCACGACTGGCTTTCAAAGCTTTGTGGTGCGCTTCAAAGGCGG
>DASWNL010000032.1:0-3521 GCA_036399215.1 Abditibacteriaceae bacterium | reverse complement strand
GCCGGTTTGGAAAATATCAATCGGAAACTGATTGGCATAGTGGCCTTCGGCGATTTTAAGGGCGGCTTTTTCAATAGCAGCGGCTTTTTCAGGTTCTAAAAGCCCTAAGTCGTGGTTTGCTCTCGCCGCTGCTGCTTTTATGAAAGCCAGAGCGCGAATGAAAGTTTTCGGCATGGTTACGCCGGAAATAGGAAAGTTATCAACCGCGCGTTGGGTTTGCGCGCCATACAAAGCCGAAGAGGGCACTTTGATTTCGCCCATCGAATCTTTTTCAATACGAAATTCCATAATTTTCCTTCAGATAATAGTGCCGAGTGCGAGGAGAAACGGAATAGCCACGAAAAGACACAAAAACACAAAATTTTCTTAAATTCTTCTGTGGTTTTTGCGTTTTTTCTCGGCCATCTCTTTGTCCCTCACTGCAACCCGACGAGTCGGCGGTAATTTTTTACAATCCGGCGCCTTCATTGGGGTTGGGAAACCGCACGGTCTGGAAATATTTCGGTTCAGTTTGCCCACCCGGCAAACGCCTTGTCAGCGATTCGACTTCCTGCAATTTCAGGATAGCTGCTGCCACCAGAAATGCGCCGCCGCCAATTATGGCACCGACAACCAAAGTAGCAATCTGCCCGGCCAATTGCGCGAGATGATTACTTCCGAAACGAGGCAGCCAATTTTCGCCGCACCAGACGACTAAGGAAGCCGCCAAGTATGCAATTAAAGCCGCGATGAGACCTTTACGAAGCGCCGCTGCCGTTTCGCCAAAATCCCACCCACCTAAACGACGACTAAGCGAAAAGCCCATCCACACCGCTACGAAAGTAACCGACAAGGCCGCGTTTAGCGCCAATAGCGCGGGAGCCGTATCACGAAACGATGGTGTGGCCTGCATCGCTTTCACCAGGGCATAACTGCTGATGCAAAAATAAGCCATCGCGGTTACGCCCGCCGCTACCGGAGTGCGCGTTTCGCCCATCGCATAAAAGCCGCGCGCTAACAAACGCTGCAAGCTTAGCCCAACAATACCAAAGCAATAACAGAGCAAAATGCCCGCTGTAAATTGCGTGTTCTTTGCGTTGAACTTGCCGTGTTCCAGCAAAACCTGAATGAGCGGCACCCGCAGCGCCATCAAAAGCGCCGTCGCTAAAAGCGTCATCACCAATATGCGCCGCAGTGTTGCAACGAGTTGAAAACGCAGTTGATTGTATTCGCCCTGCGCTGCCAGCAAAGCTAAAGTCGGATACAACGCGATGGCCGGGCCGCTAGCGAGGACATCAATCGGCACCTGCATCAAGCGATTGGCGTTGTCCAACCCCGTAATAGCGCCTTCAGCCAACTCTTTGCCGAAAAAGCGTGGCAGGTTCATAACGATGATTTGCCCACTGGCTAAACCGAAAACAATGGGAAGCAGAGACTTCATGACACGCTTCACACCGGCATCTCCAAAATCGAATAATGGTTTTAACGATAAATGATTGCGATAGATAGCTGGAATTTGAATCAGTGCCGACCCGGCAATCGCGCCAAACAAGGCGCCCCAGGCTTGCGATTCAATACCCGCCCCAAAAAACTTTGGGCCTATAATACCAAACAAAATAATGCCGCCGTTCCAAAATACCGGCTGCAAAGCCGGAAACCAAAATAGACGCAAGGCATTGAGCGTGCCGGTGAATAAGCCGCCAATGACAAAGATAAATTGTGCGACCAGCAAAATCCGTAGCGTGTGATTGTAGAGCGCTAAGTTTTCCGGTGAAGCATTCTGCGGCGCCAGTAGTGCGCTAATCGGTGTGAAGGTTAAGGCAAATAATACGCACGTCAGCAATCCAAAAATCAAAAGCAACAGCGTAAACATCGCACGAAAGGTGCGTTGGGCCGCTTCAGGCCGGCCTTGTGATAGATATTCGGTAAAAACGGGCACAAAACCCGTTGCCAAAGCGCCACCGGCAATGATAATGCTGATGGTATCAGGGATATTAAAAGCGGCGTTATAAGCATCGGTTTTGGCATTGGCGCCAAAGATTGTCGAAGTGACCACCAGGCGCCCGAAGCCTGTAATGCGGGCAACGGCAATCATCGCCGCCAGCATGAGCGAGGCTTTGCCCACTGTCATCTTGCTGGAAATCTGGGGCACACGGGCCGTTGCTGAAGCAGTGGTGGAAGAAAGAGGCGGCGCGGACATAGGATAAATGGGCCAGCAGCGAAAGCCTTAGCGATTTTAGCTGATGTATCCCGTAGCGGCAAACGAACTGCTTGGAAAGCCAACTTCACTATCCTGCTATAGCGCTTGCAGGACATCTGTTTTCAACTTGATTTTTTGTGGATTGTGCAAAGTTGAGCCACCTGCCCTGTTATAAAGGGGTGCGACTATCAGGCTACAAAGGGGCATAATAGAAGTATGATAAAGCCGCGTCGCTGCGCGCCAATTGTGACACAAAAAAGAGTACGGTCGAAATTGACCGTACTCTTTTGACAAGAACCACTTTTACTGTTTTGTCGAAGTCCAGGTGCCGGTTGTTTGGCCTTCGCCAGGGCCATCATTGTTGATCCCGTCATCGCGGAAAATGCCGCTGCCTTTCTTCGGGCTGGTTGTTGCTACAGAGTCTAAATCCCCTGTAAAAGTATCATCGTTCATGTTGTTGTTCGAGTGAAGTCTCGCAAACACTACACCACTGGAGTTGACGCTGCCCGTCAGGGTGACTGTGCCGAACACTTCACTTTGAAGAGTGCCTGAAGCCGCGCCATCGGTGCCGACAGTGAGGACAAATTCACCGCTGTCCGATACCCCCGAATACCCCGAATAGTAGGTGACTGTATAAAACACATTGTAGTTACCGGTGTAAGCCGAAACTGCTATAACCGTGAAGGTGTTAACCGCACTCGAAACATTATCGTTCTGGTTATCAAACATCCGAGCCGTGACGAAGTATGTGCCAGGAGCAAGGTTACTACCGGAGGGGAGATTATCGCTTTTACGGAATCGGGTTTCCGTCGCGGTGGGTGCAGCCAGGACAGCTAAAAAGCCCTGGGTCGGCTGTGATGTCGCCCAACCGAAGACACCATTGCGATTACCCCAAATCTGAATTTCACCGCCCGGCGTGCGGCGTGAAAGCTCAATGGTAACATGAGCTACGCCTTGGGCATCAACCGCGCGCCCTTCGATAGCCGGCAGCGTGTGGATTGATGCGCCGTTGGCTGGTGAATCGACACGCACGTTGTCGGCAGTCGCCGCGCCGACACGAAACGTATTGGGTTGCGACACAAAACGGTTTCCCGCACGGTCAACGGCTGTAGCCGACACATAATATTGACCATGGCCGAGGTTTGCGCCCGAAGGAAGATTGGTTGAAACCGACCATGTGCCGTTTGCGGTCAGAGATGTAGGTAGCAAATCGCCGGAGGTCGTTCCCCAACCGAAAACGCCAGAGCGCTTGAGCCAGTATTCAAAGCTGCCAGTTGAGGTAGGACGCGAAAGAGCCACAAGAACACTGCTCACGCCCGAACCGACGTCGGAAGAAGTCCCC